>NZ_JAYGIG010000012.1:0-78137 GCF_034932105.1 Leptothoe sp. PORK10 BA2
GGTGTCTTTTCCCAATCCGCTTTACTGACCTCGGGAATCGATGGGAGAGCCTTGTCTTTCATCCGCTTACTCTAGCAGGTACTCTGCTGATTGAAACTCTCACAACTCAGACCCCCTGAATGCTTACGTTGAGAGACCTGATGGCCCGTGGGGAAGGGTTAGATATCACTTTGCTAGGTATTGCCTTGGCCAATGGCGCAGCTTATTTTGCCTTGGGTTTGCTGGTGTTTGGCTGGGCCGAACGTCAAGCAAAGCGCAAGGGGATTTTGGGCGGTTATTAGAGTCTTAGGAACGATTGGTAACGGGGGACTCTTCCGTGGAAATTTATTTGTCGTACCCTAGGTGCAGTTGCATGGCAGATGAGTTATGACATTCTGGACTGGCTGGTTAACCGTATTTATTTTGGGTCTAGTGGCCGTAGTCACCCCCGGTCCTGACTTTGTGCTCACGTTGCGCAGTAGCTTGACCTATTCCCGCCGAGCCGGTGTCTACACCGCAGTGGGCATTGGTTTAGGTAACACCATCCATGCCACTTACTGTTTGATTGGTATTGGTGCCCTGATTTCCCAGTCGATTTTGTTATTCAACGGACTCAAGCTGCTGGGGGCAGCATACTTGATTTATCTGGGGTTCAAGTCTCTGCGAGCCAAGCCAGTCAACGCCGAATCCTGGCAAGATAATCGACGGATCGTCAGTGCCTTGGCCGCTTTTCGTCTGGGGCTGTTTGGCAATCTGCTGAACCCCAAAGCCACGCTATTCTTCTTGGCTCTATTTACCCAGATTGTGCAACCCGGTACACCATTGGCCACCCAGGCAATCTATGGCGGCACAGTGGCTTTGCAGTCCCTGGCGTGGTTCGCCCTGTTGGCCATGCTGATTTCCCAACGGTGGATAAAACAACTGCTGAGCAGTATTTCCCATTGGCTGGAGCGGGTGACGGGGGTGTTGCTAATTTTACTGGGGTTGCGGTTGGCTGTGGCTAAGCTCAGCGACTAGCGGGTTTGAAATACACTGAGGCTAAAGGTATAGCTAAATCCTGCGAGAAATAGGACCAAAAACGGTAGGGAGAGATAATGGTGGTTGAGGAGTGCGATCGCAATTGTCAGCACCAAATACACCACCATGACTAATTCCAAATAGGGCACCCAGTTCTTCTCAAACTATAGTGACCATGTCGGACAGATACATGTTTTCAGGATTGAGGGCGTTACGTGGATATTGCCTTGGGTTTACTGGTTTCGTTTGTGGGTTTGCTACTCAGCGCCCTGTATGGTGTGCCTCTGGTGTGGCCCTTGGGGGGTGCGATCGCACTTTTCATCCTAATCCATCGCCGCCGTGGCCAGTCCCTCCCGACATTACTCAAATACTGCTGGCAAGGGGCCAAACAATCCTGGCCCGTATTCAGCATCCTGCTCCTAATCGGCGCACTTATGGCTACTTGGCTCGCCGCCGGTACCGTCCCCGCCCTCGTCTACTACGGCACCCAGCTGATCAATCCCCACTACTTTATCCTCTCCGCCTTTATCCTCACGGCCCTAGTCTCCACCCTCATCGGGACTGCCTTTGGTGCCGCCGGTACCATTGGCCTCGCCCTGATGATCATGGCCCGCAGCAGCGGCATGACCCACCTAAATCTCGTGGCCGGGGCCATTATTGCCGGAGCCTACGTGGGGGATCGCTGTTCGCCCCTATCCTCCAGTGCCCACCTCATCGCCACGATTACCGACACCCCCATTTACCAAAATCTCAGGCAGATGCTGCTGACGTCCCTGTGGCCCCTGATCCTGAGCTTCCTGATCTACGGTATTTTCTCCTGGTTCTATCCCCTAGAAATCTCCCCGCAATCAGACATCAGTCAGCACATCGCCGCCGCCTTTAACCTCCATGGCCTGACATTGTTACCGGCCCTACTGGTGTTGGTACTAGCAGGGGGGCGAGTCAATGTGAAACTCACGATTATTTTGAGTTGGGGAGCAGCGACAATAGTAGCGATGAGTCTCCAGCACTACTCTCCTTGGAACGTTCTACGTTTTACCCTATGGGGCTTTCAGATGGATAACAATCCGCAGCTAGGGGCCATTTTACTCGGAGGTGGGCTGTGGCCCATGGGTCAGACCTGTGCCGTAGTGTTGTTATCCACGACATTATCAGGGTTGCTCACTGGCACCCGCAGCTTAGATTGGTTGGGTCGCCAGCTGCGGACGGCCCAACAGCCGCGCCAGCTCTTTACCGGCACCACATTGATCAGTCTGCTCTCAGCCGCCTTTGGCTGTACCCAAACCATCACCATTTTGCTCACCCATCAGCTGGTGTCCCCCCACTATCGCCAGCCAGCCTACAGCCAGCAGCAAGTCGCCATCGATTTAGCAAACACTGCCGTTGTCCTCGCTCCGATGATTCCTTGGAACATCGCTGGGCTAGTCCCAGCTACATTACTCATGGTTGGTCCGGGATTTATTCCCTTTGCGGTGTATCTCTACCTCGTTCCCCTGCTTAACTGGCTTTGGCCCTCTCGGCTAGGGTCCTACCCCCTGCCCGTCGCCCCCCAAGACTCCCTAGATTCCCCTCTGTGTTAGATCTCCCCGACCCTATATTTCTAGTGCCAATCCCTTAGGCCAGCGCAGGCGACTGCCAGTGGGTAAAAATATGGGTGCCCTGCACTCGCAGATTGCAGGAATCCAGGTCAAAGATCATCGGTTCATACTTGGGGTTTGCCGCTTCTAACACCACCACCGACTCCTTCTGGTAAAAGTGTTTTAAGGTGGCTCCTTGCCCTTCTATATAGACCGCCACAATTTCACCGGGCTTGGGGCTATAGTCATCGGACACGGGCCGAATGCCCACGTAGGCTCCATGGGGAATACCCGCACCCACCATGCTATCCCCTGAAATTTTTAGGACATAGTCATTGCGCTTCCGGCCACTGTACTCGATGTTGAGATACTCAGAGTCTGCGATCGCTGGTTCGTGACAATAACCAGCGGCAATCTCACCGCGAATGGGTAACCCTGCGGATCGGGGCTGCTCAGCATAGGGCAGATTGGATGCCTCAAAGTTGACCAGTTTAATGCTACGGGATGTACGTTTTTGCCGGGTGATGTATTCGTTCCCCTCTAGCCACTTCAGACTGTTTTGTACACTGCCATGGGAGCGGTTGGTACCCGTGATAATTTCTCTCACGGTGGGGCTGTTTTGATGTTTACGGCAATACGCCTCAATGAAACTCAGGATAGTTCCGTGGGGGGTGCGAACAGCCATGGGCCAACATCGTATAGGACACATGTATCATAGTTCAAAAGAACTATAATGCCTAGGGGTTGTCCAAAAAGCCCCTAAGGGTGACATCATCAAGTATTGAAATGGCTATTGAAAGGTCACAGGGTCGGCTGTAACCCCTTTAATCCCTAAATTTGACCTCCCTCTTGCTCCTGGGATCCCCCGCTCCTCACCAACACTTTCACCCCCGTCTTATGCCTATCATCGATGTCCAAAACCTCACCAAGGTTTACCCCGTTGCCATTAAGCAAGCGGGCTTGGTGGGCACATTACGCCACTTTTTTCGGCGCCAATATCGCCAGGTGAAGGCGGTTGACAACGTGTCCTTCACCATCGAACCGGGGGAAGTGGTGGGCTTTTTGGGACCCAATGGAGCTGGGAAAACCACCACCCTAAAAATGCTGACCGGCTTGATTCATCCGTCCTCGGGCCAGGTCAGGGTGTCTGGTCACACCCCCTTCCAGCGACGGCGCCCATTTCTAGAGCAAATCACCCTGGTAATGGGGCAAAAGCAACAGTTGATTTGGGATCTGCCCACCCTAGACTCCCTGCGGATCAACGGCGCTATTTATAATCTCTCCCCCCCGGAACAGCGGCGACGGATCCATGAGCTAGCCGACATGCTGGACCTGAATGAACAGCTCACCCAGCCAGTGCGTAAGTTATCCCTAGGGGAGCGGATGAAGGCGGAAATGTTGGCCGCCCTACTCCATCACCCCAAGGTCCTATTTCTCGATGAGCCCACCCTGGGCCTGGATGTGAATGCCCAGATCGCTGTGCGCAAATTTCTTCAGGATTATAACCAGCGATACCAGGCCACCATTGTTTTGACCAGTCACTACATGGCGGATATTACGGCGCTTTGCGATCGCGTCTTACTGATCCACCAAGGACAGCTCATTTACGACGGCTCCCTAAACCACCTGGTGGAGCAGTTTGCCCCCTACCGTGAAGTCACCGCCGAACTCGCCCACCCAGTCACCGCCGAATCCCTTGGAGTCTATGGCGAAATCCAGTCCCTTGAAGAGGGCAAAGTCGTACTGCTAGTGCGGCGAGATGAACTGACCCAAACGGTATCCCGGGTACTGGCCCAGCTGCCTGTCCGCGACCTCACGGTGACCGATCCCCCCATTGAAGCGGTGATTGGCCGAGTCTTTGAGGCTGGGGAGGTTTAGAGTTTGAACGTTGGCGTTAACCCACTTCGCCGATAAACGGCGTGCCCCAGAACTGCCAATTTTCCTTATTAAACGGCGAGCGCCACTTATAAATTAGAGACGATTCCACTTTCTGCCGGGGCCGACGTTCGGCGGGGGCATGTCGCCAAAAGGCGATGCCCAGCTGACTATCTAACCCGTGGTGGTAATGGGCCTGACGATAGTTCATCAAATAGCGCTTACAGTCGTGCTCCCCTTTCCAACGCTGGTTGGACTTTACCGTTTCCCCTACGTACAGCAGGAGATCACTGTGGTAGTCAATCACAAAATAAAGGGCAGCCACCCCCACGTCGCTAAACTGCCAACGCCAAAATTCCGTATTTTGCTGGGGTAGCCCAAAGGGATCAATCGCCTCAGCCGGATCCAAGCAAGGCTCAAACAGGCTAACTTGCTCCATGGCAGGCGTCGTTTTTACGGATGTCTGAAATATGGCAATCTTCCGTTTCCAGTCTGAGAGTTCCTGTCTGCCTAGGTCGAGTTGAGGCTGTAAGTTCTGAAATCGAGACTGGCTAACAGCCCGTTGGGCTTCATCACTGAGCAGGGAGACTTGTTTTTGCGTACCCATGGCGGCATTCCAGACCCAACGCTAGATATGGCGTAATTATCGGATTAAACCATGATAGTACCTCTCTATCTAGCATCAAGAATACCTGCTTTACAATTCCCCTGGTTTAGACGTCTAGGTGTTGTGGAGCTTCACCTAAGTAAATTTAGTCAGGAAGTCGACCATGGACCTTGTAGATCTAAGTCATGACATCGGGCCCCACCGGTCAGGAACATGTTCTGGATGATGGTACGTCCTACAAAGTGATGTAAGCGTTACTCAGATTATGAAGACATCTACCGAATCCGCAGACGAGTTTGTATTGATTCTGTAGAAACGACCCTTTAACTAAGTCGAGTTTTATAACTCCTGTCTAAGATGTACTTAGGGCAAAGGGTGGCTACCGAGTAAATACTGAGTGCACCATGAGTATTCAAGTATTTAATGCTTGCTCGTTAGTCTAAAAAAGACAAACAGTATACGGATAACCTGTCTGATGGAAATTGTGGGCAACTTAAATTTGCCGCTCATTCTGCCAGCTCATTGTAAGTATTGCTATTAGAATTATGGTCGATAGTGTTAAGACGTCCTCTCCTGCGTCAGCGTTAGTCCAATCGGAGTTTCAAACCATTCAGCTGCCCATTAGCGTGGCGGTCGTTGAAGCGACAGCGTTTAAACAGCAGTGTCAAACCCTCTTTGCTGAACAGCCCAATCTATCTGAACTCGTATTAGACTTTTCGGCCACTCGCTTTATTGACAGTAGCGGGATTGGTGCATTAGTTATTTGCCATCGATTAAGTGCGGCCCATGGCTCCAAACTGCGGTTGGTCAATGTACCTCCCCAGGTGATGATGGTGCTGGCATTAACCGAATTAGATAAGGTTTTTGACATTACCTTAGCGGCTCCGGAAGACTCTGGCCCAGAGGACCAAGTTTTGCCGGAAACTCATCCTTCCGTTAACTCCCGCGCCAAGCGAGCCCTTGATATTATCGGGGGTTTAGTCGGAGTCCTTTTGACGGTCCTGGTTTATATCCCAGTGGCCATCATTATTAAGCTTGACGATGGCGGTCCTGTCTTTTTTGCCCAGACTCGCTGTTCTTGGCTCGGCAAGCGGTTTAAGATTTGGAAATTCCGCTCCATGGTGACCGATGCTGAGGCGCGGAAGAGCGAGGTGGTGAATGAGGTAGAAGGGCCTTTATTCAAAAACGAGAACGATCCTCGCATTACCAAGATTGGTGCTTTTCTCCGCAAAACTAGTTTGGATGAATTTCCCCAATTTTGGAATGTACTGAAGGGGGAAATGAGCCTAGTGGGCACCCGCCCGCCCACCCCTGATGAAATTGATCAGTATGAAGTGGGTGCATGGCAGCGGCTTAATGTTAAGCCTGGTATGACGGGGGAATGGCAGGTGAACGGTCGTTCGAGCATCACCAAGTTTGAAGACGTGATTAAGCTCGACCTGCGCTATCAGGAAAACTGGAGCTTCTTCTACGACATTAAACTCATTGTCAAAACCTTCACGGTGCTCCTGAGCAAAGACTCTGGTGCCCATTAACACCCACAGCTAAAACGGTTCCTTAGCCGGATCCAGAAAATACAGTAAAAAGGGTGATGAAACCTTGGTTTCATCACCCTTTTTCTTAGGTATTGGCGTTAGCCAATTTCTACTGCACTGGTATCAACGGCGGTGGCCCCGTCAACACCCTTAGCAACGGTGACCATCTTATCCAAAATGGCTTGGCTAGGAACCTTACCCTTTAGAACCACCTTGCTGCTGAGCTGAGCCACCCAGAGGGTCTCAACATCGTCTAGACCATCGGTTTCATCGAAGGCTAGGGCAACACGCTTGGCTAGGCCACTTTCATCAAATTCGCCCGTCAGGCCAATTTTGCAATCGGGAATGTCATCTGCTTCAGTTGCCGCATTGGCAGGGGCTGCAGCCGTGGTTTTGGGCTCAGCCTTCTTACCGGGACGACGACCAGCTGTAATACTGGCTCCTGCAGGCTTATCCTGCTTAAACATACGCTTTAGAAAACCCATGAAAACTTCCTCTGTGAATAACCACAAGTGATGGGGGCAAATGCCTCACAATTGACTAGGTTACAGGTGGAATTCTGATCCCATCTGCATCTTCAGAAATAAATAATTGTTAATCGCAAATTCTACGTTGATGGCGGGTTTTACTCCGCCGAATGGCAGATTTTACGGTGTTTTTTGCTGGCAAAGGGATCGGTAATCGCTGGCGTACGTAATAACAGAGTGGATATTGCGATCGCACTATCCACCGCCCTGGGTCTGATGCTGGGCCTCTTGGAGTATGGCTCGGAGGTGTGGCGCTGTCATAGCCGACGCTGCTGGCTCTGGGGATTGCCTTCACATCGGGTTAGCCCAGGGAAAAGTAGCCCTGAGCTGGGGCGCGACGCTACTTTACTTGACTAACCGCTTGACTAACCTGATCGGCATTACCCTATCCTGCATGCTGGCCTTTTGGTTGACAGGGTATGCCCCATTTCAGAAAGCATTTAAGATTCCTGGCCGACACCTTAACTGTTAACGCCCTAGAGTTTCCTATCCTCTCAATTCGCCCTCTTCCAATTCCTGGGTAAACCACACATACATCCCATAGCCCATGGGCACCGCAATCAACGCCATTAGGCAGCACTGCAGAGCCAACACATACATCCCACTACTCAAACCACCCACCAACGCTGCAATTACCCCAGCCCCTAGCTTCATTGCCGGGCTCCAAATGGGATGGGTGGGCTCATCTGGTTTATGGCGCAAACAAAACTCTAAAACCCCCATCATAAATAACGCCAATCCAATCGCTCCACCAATCAAGAAACCACTGTTGCGCTGCACAATCCAGTCCGTGTCAGAGATTAGGGTTTGGGTACCCACACCTGCAGCCGTAATCGCAATGGCCAGCGGCATATGGGCATATCCCCAAACAAACGTCCAGCCCGTACCTGACTTAGGTGCCCGCCGACCAATAAAGTCAAAGTAAACCCACCAAATACCAAATGTGAGGGCTATGCCCAAAATTGCAATCACCGCCATCGGTAGGGCCAAGGTCTCCCGCGCAGCCACCCCCTGCACCACACCCAGCACCGACTCCCCCAACACAATGATCATAAACAGACCATAGCGCTCTGGCAGCTTAGACGTACTAAATTTAGGCAGTTTCGCCTGTTGCTGAATGGTAAAGGCTGGGGTGATCATATCGATAAATAGCCCCAGCCCCCATAGCCAAAACCTTACTGGCGACGGCACAAACAGCGAAATATAAAACAACGCCACCGCCAGGGTAAAGCCAGTGACAAAGCGCCTAGCCACCGGACGAAACTGAGGGTCGTGGTAGCCACCGCGCCACCATAGGAAAATTTGGATAGTTCTTGCGATCGCATAGGCCGCCCCAAACCCCACCGAAGTCTCCCCCAGGCCATGGTGAACAAACACCGCCATCCCCGCAATCGGAATCATCTGTAAAAAAATAAACAGGCGATTTTCAACTCCCTCCGTCTCAAATCGTTCCAGGTAATAGGTAGCCCCAATCCAGATCCACCACACCGGCAAAAACAAAAAGGCAAACTCTCCCACACCATGCCAGGAGAGATGCCCCAATAAATAGTGCGCCAGTTCGGCAATCACAACAACAAAGTAGAGATCAAAAAACAGCTCCAACCAAGACACCTTACGTTCTAGATCCTGGTCCTCGTCGGTCCGCAGCATCGGCCGCTGCCACCACAGTCGTCTAGCCATTGATATCCCCCTCCGATTGTTTCAGTCCCAGCTGATCAAACCCACTCTTTAGCACCAGCTTAGTATCGATTGAACCCACTTCAATATCTGCTTTCAGTAACTCTATCAAACAACGCTGTCTGAGCAATCGCTGAACCCTGAGGTGCTTACCCGGCTTAACCTTTGTCCGGGTATAAATCATACAAATCTCTTCCGAGAAGGATTCCACCCCCACAATACAAGTGGGCTCCAGAATGTCATCCTCTGCTTCACACAGTTCCGCCCCTACCCGGCCAATGATCTCAAACGCCTTTTCCGGATCAACCTCATAGGTGATCGACACCTCCACCGCCGCATCGACTGGATGCTTGGAATAGTTCACAATCGACCCAATATCACCATTTCTCAAAATCTGAACCTGGCCATTGGGATGCAAAATCCGGGTAGTTCGTAGTTCGATGGACTGTACCGTACCCTGGGCATCTCCCGTCTCAATAAAGTCACCAACAAGATAATAATCCTCAAATAAAATAAAAAAGCCACTGACCAAATCCGTCACCAGCTTCTGTGCCCCCAGACCGACTGTGATACCAACAATTCCAGCCCCTGTCAAAATGGGAGCTGGATCAATATTGAGTACTTTTAAGATGAACAGGGCTGTCCCAAAATAAATCACATACCTGAGTGAACTCACAACCAGCGGCATAATCGTTACCCGCCGTTGATAGACCGCAGCCGAAGTGTCAGCCGTCGATAGCAAAGTCTCTGAAACCACCAGCTGCATAATGTTGGTAGCCAAGCGCCCCAAAAAGATTAAGGCAATGATCTGAACTGCCTGCACCCCATAGTCGGCCAAGTTAGCAATCAAAGAAATTTGCCCCACCATCAGCATGGCCATATAGAGCCAAACCACATACTCTAAACAGCGTTTCAGAAATGGCACTAAATGCTGCAGCTGTCCATAGAACCGAAACCAGTTGTGGGGGGTAGAATACTTTTCGCTTAGGGCATCGAGACTATCAACAACAACTGCAACTGACTTGTAAACAACGACGCCAATAGAGATGATGAGATAAACTCGCCAGATTGTATATAAATAAGGGGAAACCTGCTCCGGCAAGTGCAAAAAACGAGCACACCAAATCAGGGAGAGTAACCACATCCCCGTACTCACCACAGCTCCTAGGGCATCAAACAGTTGGTCAATACTGTCATCATTGACCGTAATCTGTTCTATCTGCTTAGCAAAGCGGCTAACTCGCTCCAACAACCGTCGCAACGGTCGTTGCAAAATCCCCACCAGTACCAAAATACATATACTTTTGCCCACCCCTGCAAACAAACCGAGCCATATCGATCGGGGTGTATTTTGAATCAGGGACAGCGTGTACGTATCGGGCTGTTCCCCTTGGAGCAAGATCCAGCTGTTAAAACCTACCGTCAAAAGCAGCAGCAAAAAACCTGAGATCAGAGCAGCTCCTAGCACATTCTGCCGTAATGATTGCAAACCACTGTCATCCAATCGCAGGGGCGTCACCTGCAAAACCTGACGGGCTCCCCAATTAAAAAAGAAGTATAAAAAACAACAAAGCAGAACAATAAACGTTAGCTCAATAGAAAGTAATACAAATGTAGCCATGACCTAACGGCCTCGCTGATGGGCAAGTAGCAGATGGAACTAGCAATTTTCCCATGGCTTGATACCCTAGGGAATGATTATACGCACCTTCCAAAATTTGCTCATTCCCTAGCAACGGTGGCTAAGGTTCTAGTTGATTTAAAGGTGATATAAATTGGGGCCGTTGCTGAGTTACGCGGTTAATTGTATGGGATCTACCTCACCCCACAGCCCTTTCCAGGAGGGAGCGAAGTAAAAAAGATCAGAAGAAGTTCACCGTTATTGAGTATTGAGAATGCTCCCACTGTGGGAGCTGTTAGGCTAATCCTATTGGGGGGAACCTTGAAAACACAACTTAAATAATGTCAATTAAGTTAGTGGATCAATCGATATCTTCGAATCAATGAATCCAAATGATACTGCTTTACTATTAATCGGATTTCAAAATGATTACTATGCCCCAGACGGTATCCTGAACGGAGTTGTGGAAGCATCTGCCAAAGCTAGCAATACCGTTGTTAATACTATTAAACTGATAGAACAACTGGTCGAAACACCGGTTTTGATTATTTCTGCCCCCATTTTCTTTACGGAAGGTTATGAAGAACTGGTGGACCCGGTCGGGATCTTAAATACAATTAAGGAAGTGGGCGCTTTTCAGGCAAGTGGGAAAGGCTCCCAAACCATTGAAGAGCTCAGCCCTTTTCAAGATAAGATTTTAGAAGTGCCGGGAAAACGAGGCTTGAACGCGTTCGTAAACACTAACTTGGCCACTACACTACAGCAAAGAGGCATTCGAAATCTAGTTTTAGCGGGTGCGGTTACATCCATTTGCATTGACTCCACCGGACGCTCGGCCTATGAACAGGGTTATAATGTAATTGTGTTGAGCGATTGTATTTCTGCTCGCACCATATTTGAGCAGGAATTCTACGTTGAGAATATTTTTCCGCTGTATGCAAAGACACTGGAATCGGTAGAGCTTTTGGGACAGCTAGATCTAGGCTCATGTACTCAGCCTTCGTGATAAACTCCTATGCAAGAGCACGATATGTCTAACGAGCTACACACGCAGATTCAGTATCGCCTAATTGAAAAGCTGACTGAATCAGAGCGGCGGTATCGCGAACTGGTAGAAAGCTTACGGGAAATTGTATTTGAGTGCGATCGCAACGGCTGTCTCATTTTCCTAAATAAAGCCTGGACAGAAATCCTGGGATATTCCAAGCAAGAAGCCCTGACGCAATCGTTAGGAGACTTTATCCTGGAAGCCGATAGAATAGCTTGGCAAGCTGCCCTGCAGCAACAAATAGAAAGTAGTTTAGAGCTGCGCTTTAAGCACCAAACCGGAGTAGTCCTGTGGCTAGAATTGGCGCTCAGATTTAGCTCAGATGCTAAAATCACCGGCTCACTAAATAATGTTACGGAGCGAAAAAAAGCTGAAATACTCCTTAAGCAAGCCAATGAGCAACTAGAGCACAGGGTTCAAATTCGAACCCGTGAGCTCAGTCAAGCCAATGAACAGCTGATCACCACCCTGAAGAAGCTTCAGCAGGCTCAAGGATGGCTGATACAGCAGGAGAAAATGTCGAGTTTAGGGCAGATGGTGGCAGGTGTTGCCCATGAAATCAATAACCCGCTCAGTTTTATCCATGGCAACCTCGAACATATTCAAAACTATATCCAAGATTTAATCGGGCTGGTGCAGCAGTATCAGGCCTACTGTCCCTGTCCGGCCCCCGTAATTCGAGCAGAAGCCGAAAGGATAGATCTCGATTTTATTTTGGCAGATCTGCCCAAGATTTTATCATCCATGAAAATGGGGAGCGATCGCATCTGCGAAATTGTTCTATCCCTACGTAACTTTTCACATCTGAATGAATCTGGAATCAAAGCAGTCAATATTCACAATGAGTTAGACAATACTCTCATCATCCTCAATCATCGGCTTAAGGCAAATCCAAAACGATCGGCTATTCAAGTGATCAAAGAGTGTGCAGACGATCTATTTCCCGTCGAATGCTATGCCGGTCTGTTGAACCAAGTTTTCATGAATATCCTGGCCAATGCCATTGATGCCATTGACGACGTGGAGCGAGAAGCTGACCCCCAGCAGTTGGTAAAAGAGGGGGGGCATATCACGTTAAGAACCTCTCTGATGGACTCGAAATGGGTTCGAATCTCGATTTCTGATACGGGTTCTGGCATCCCTTTAGCGGTTCAGCCACAGATCTTCAATCCATTTTTCACGACTAAATCTGTTGGGAAAGGAACTGGGATGGGTCTGGCCATCAGCTATCAAATTGTTACGGAACGACACGGCGGGAAACTAGAGTGTTTTTCGTCTCCGGGGAAGGGAACAGAATTTGTCATTCAGATTCCGCTTCAACAGACTGTTATTTGATGGGAAATACTTGTATTCCCCCCTATCCTGCCCTGCAAAACTCTAGCCCATGACCAGGCACCAAAAGAACTACAACCAGCAGCTGAATGATTCAGCCACCTATGTCCCAAACCGTTGATCACACTAGCTTCTTCACTACGGCCAATACATCCTGGGGCTCAGCTCGCTGGGTATAGTCTGCCTCAGCAAATGCGTAGCGAATGTGGCCTGACGAGTCTATGACATAGGTGGCGGGCAAGGGTAGTTCATAGCTATCGTCACCATTATTAGTGGGAATATCAATCCCAAAGCCCTGGTACAGTGGTTGCAGAGATGCATGCAGGGTAAACACTAGACCATATTGGCGTGACACTTTGTTACCCACATCGCTCAGAACAGAAAACTCTAAGCTATGCTTCTCAGTGACGCTGAGGGAATGATCCGGCAGCTCTGGGGAAATGGCAACCAGGGTGGCACCAGATTGTTTAAACTCAGGCAACAGATTCTGGAACGCCCGCAGCTCAAGATTACAATAGGGGCACCACTCACCCCGATAGAAGTTGATGACCACTGGACCTTGAGTCAGCAGTTCACTCAGACGAACGGACCGGCCAGTGGCATCGGGCAGTTCAAAATCAGGCGCAGTGTCGCCCACGGTCAGTACCTGGTTAGAAATACCTGAGGCTTCTAGGGCATCGGTGGCCGCTGCCATCGTGTCTTGAACGTCCTGGGAAACCTGTTGCTGAAAGCCTGCTCGGTAATCTGCCAGTTGTTCTGCCAGGGAATCGGTAGCTGTCGTCATGGGAATAGGCCTCTAGTAGATTGGCTTTGTTCGAAATTCTAGAACAACCATATCTACTTTAGATTAAAGTTGGCTGAGAGATTTGGATGACATGGGCTAGCAGTCATGACATCAACTGACTCAAAAAAATACTGTTGCAGATTTCCCTAGGGAAATCTGCAACAGTATTTTATTTAAAGCTTTACAGCTTGATCCATGCTGAGATCAGCAACACGTTGTCTCAAAATGGCTCAAAATAAGGTTACTTTTTCCGACGGGTGGTCGCCATTGCCCCCAGTCCTGTCAGCACAAAAGCCGCTGTGGTTGCCGGTTCAGGCACCTGAATAGGGATCTCATCAGGCTCGGTAGGTGGCTCTAAGGTTGGCGGTTCAATCACTGGCTGTACACCCAAGACATCAAAGGCCCACCTATTGGTGCGGCTGTTGCCAGTAAAGTCACAAAAAGCGCTGTCCGCAGCACATCTTGAGAAATTTCCAGTAAAGTTGCCTGTCTGGCCAAATCCATCGGCCAGGTTGGTGCTGTTGGTAAAATTGCCATACTGGGTCAACGAGACCGTATAGTTACCAGCTGCCAGAATTACCTTTAGAAAACTATCGTAGGCCTGGTTTGTGGCAGGATCCTTCAGCACGGTGCCCGATTTATCGTCATCATTGGCAAATAGCCGATTGCCGGTGGCATCAAACAGGTTCAACACAGGGTCAAACCCACCTGCTGCAATGGGGGTGCCATCGGCTTGGGTGCCACCGCCATAGGAATAGGTTCTGAGGGTAACCGTGGACTCCTTGTCTACGCTGAAATCAAACAGCTGTACGCCAGAGTCTTGGACGAAGCTGCCACGAAGAGAGAAATCTGCAGCATGAGCTGTCCCGCTTGTACCTAGGGCGGCCACCATCGCACCAGTGATCACGCCCATGAGGGTTGACAATGGTTTCATCGGATATTTCTTAAGGGAAGAACTGTGAAGCGTGTTAACTATTGCTTTGCCGTTTTATAGAAAACTTGCCCGTGGGCCTTTATGACGGCGTTTGTGCAACAACGGTAGAAATCTGATTAAGAGTGGTAGCGCTGAGCAGCCCTGCTGCACGATATCTGGAGTGACAAGCGGTAGGAGAAGGTCATCTTCTCTGCTAGAAACAATGCTTTGGGATTTTTGCCCATCTGATATTGACAATGTAGGTAAAAAATCAAATTATCAACAAGATCTGATGCACAACTTCAACAAGAACTCAATTAACCTCTGTTAGATGTGAAATTCCGCTGAGGTTGCTTCATATTTCTGGAAAACCTTAGGGAAGGTTTGGAATGGGTGACTTTTGATCGATCAAACAGCCGCTAAATTTTCGATGGGCTGTCAACCTTCTTAATGCTGGAATGGGTCGGGATTATGGCCGTTTCCATTGGGCAATATTCCAGGTGTGTAAGTCCCAGGGGGTGAGGTCGATGCCGGTGAGGCGATTGCTGACGGCGTCAATGTCGGCTCGATGGACAATGGGTAGGACGGCGTAGTCTTCGATCAGGGTGTCGTTCATTTGGATCAGCAGATTAGCCCGTTTGTTGACATCAAGTTCGGTGGTTGATTGTTGCCAGAGGGCGTCATAGTCAGGATTGCAGTAGCGACTATAGTTTTGGCCTGACCAGTTGTTTTCTTTTTGGCTGGCCTCATCACAGGTGTAGGTTTTGAGGTATGCGGCGGGGTCTGGGTTGGTGTTGCCGGTGGCAAACATTTGTAGGTCAGCATAGAAGTGCTCCACGGTGTCTTCGCTGGCGGGGTCGCCGGAAAAGTATACTGCCGGGTCGAGGGAGCGGAGCTCGGTGCCCACGCCGATGGTGGCTAGGTTCTGTTTAATAATTTCCTGGGTCTTTTGTCGGACGGGGTTAGCGGAGGTGACGAAGAGTACCTGCATTTCGGTGCCGTTGCGATCGCGAGTCCCATTGCCATTGCTATCCACCCACCCCGCCTGATCCAGTAGCTGGTTGGCCTGGTCCAGATCAAAGCGATAGCTCGTATTGGCTGAGCGATAGATTTCCGGGGAGACCAAAAAGTTCACCGTCCCCTGACCGGCAGGACCATAGAGCTGTTCGACAATGGTGTCCCGGTCAATGGCCAAGCTGAAGGCCTGACGCACCTTGATGTCACTCAAAAACGGATGGGGATACTCTAAACTAGAGCGCTCACCGCTATCAGCGGTCTGGTTGGGATCGGTAAAGTTGAACAAAATGCGCTCCGCCAAGGAGCCAAAGCTAGTGACAAACTGGCCCTGCCCCCCCGTTTCCAGCTGCTTGAGAATGGGGGCTTCCACCTGAATGTTATAGGCAAAGTCAGCATCGCCGGTTTGCATCACCGCCCGAGCTGCGGAGGCGGCATCCCCCCCACCTTTAAGTTCAATGCGTTCAAAGGCGAGGGGCTGGCGATAGTGGGGGTTGGGTTCATACACCACCACATCCCCTGGCTTAAAGGTTGTCACCTGGTAAGGGCCGGTGCCAATGGGCTGCAAATTCGCCGGAGCCGATCGCACATTGGCTCCATTAAAGTCCTTAAAGGCGTGGGCCGGTAGGATCATCCCCGTCGTGCCGGTAAATACCAGGGACCAGGCGGGATTTGGTGCTTTAAAGGTGATTTTGACTGTAGTGGGGTCTAGGGCCTCCACCGACTCGATGGTTTCATAGGTGCCCGCCGTCGTGCTACCCACCTCAGGATTGCTCAACAGCTCATAGGTAAAGGTCACATCCTCGGCGGTGAAGGGGGTGCCGTCTGACCACAGGACATCGGAGCGCAGCTTCCAGGTGACGGCGGTGCCATCGCTGGCCACCCCACCATTTTCGAGGGAGGGGATTTCGGCGGCCAAAAAGGGTTGCAGGTTACCGGCGGCATCAAAGCTGGCTAGGGGCTCTAGGGTAATGCGGCTGGCTTCTGAATCCTTGAATCCGTTGGATAGGTGGGGATTGAGAATGGTCGGAGCCTGCCAGTACAGCAGTTTGAGGGTGCTGTCATCGCTGGCGGCATTGGGCTGCGGACTTGGAGCGGGGCGGCAGGCCCCTAATCCGACCAGCATCCATAAGCAAGGGCCCATTAACCAGCGAGCAGAGTTTTTCATGGCAGCAGTAGGGGGTAAAACCCAAAAAAATCCCTCATAATTCTGAACTTTTGAGGGAAGTGGCATCATAAGATAATGCGTTAAAGATTTCTATGAAGCAACTTGTTGACTCTTTTTATGGTTGGTACCGCGGTGGTTTACGCCATCCCCAATATCGCTGGCTGATTATCTTTGGGACTCTGGCCTATTTATTGAGCCCCATTGATATTTCTCCCGATGTGTTTCCCATTGTGGGCTGGATTGACGATGGTATTTTGATCACCCTGCTGATTGCGGAGGTCACCCAGCTGCTGCAGGGGGCATTGAATCGTAATGGGGATGAGGAACCAGCAGCGGATGAAGCGGTGAGGGAGGATGACGATACGGTGGTGGTGGATGTTGACGCCCAAGAGGTGCCGTAGGGTGGGCAAGGTACACCCTACCAGATGTTGGTTCTATGGCTTTTTCCCCTTAGGGGGCGCTGTTGCAGGTGTACTAGCTCCTTCAGTTACAGAGTCTTCTACAGCCCCTGTTTCGGATGTGGTTTCAGTTTCTGCTTGGTTAACTGGCTCCACCGGTCTCCAATTGGCAATATCCCAAGTGCTGGCATCCCAGGGGGTAAAGGTGTAGCCGGTGATGCGATCGCTAACGGCGTTAGAAAGGGCCCGGTGCACGATGGGTAAAACGGCGACATCTTCGGCCAGTTTGCGATCCATCTGACGAAGTAGGTCGTTGCGTTTTTCGATGTCCTGTTCCTTGCGGGCGGCTTTCCACAGGTCGTCGTAGTCGGGATCGCAGTAGCGGGCGTTGTTGGGTTTTTGCCAGTTATTTGCCAAGGCTGCAATGTTGTCACAGGTCCACCAGCCCATATAGATCATCGGGTCTGGAATGTCGTTGCCGATGGCATACTCCTGCAGGTCGGCATAGAAGTGGTTGATGCTGTTGGTCTGGTCCGGGTCTGCCGAGAAAAAGTCCTCGGGCCGCACCCGTTCGATCACGATATCAATCCCTATTTCCGCTAGCTGCTCCTGTACCAATGTCTGAGTAGCTTGGCGAATGGTACCAATGGAGGTTTGGAATACGAACTGGAGAGGAACGCCGTTGCGATCGCGCACCCCATCCCCATCACTATCCACCCAGCCCGACTTTTCCAACAGCGCCTTGGCCGTATCCACATCATGTTTGTAGGGTACAGGCTGCTCCCCCGATAGCTCGGGAGTTACCAGCAACTGGGAAGTGGGTTTTCCCAAATCCCCATAGAGCTGCTCCACAATAGCCTCACGGTCAATGCCATAGTCAATCGCCTGGCGTACCCGCAAATCTTTCAAAATCGGATGGGGAAACTCAATGCTGGCCCGTTCCTTAGCGCTAGTTTCCTGGCGGGGATCGGCAAAATTCAACATAATCCGCTCCACCTGGCTGCCAAACGTCAGCATCAGGGAACCCGTTTCACCGGTTTGCACCAAATCCACCAGGGCCTCCGACTCCAGCTGAATATTATGGGCAAAGTCAGCCGTGCCATCCCGTAACACATTGCGGGCAGCCACATAGGGCGGCACATCCCCCACAATTTCAACCCGTTTAAAGCTGTCCAAGGGCTGACGATAAAGTTCATTAGGGACAAACAACAGGCGACCATTGGCCTGGGTCAAGTAGCGATAGGGCCCCGTACCCACGGGCTGAAAATTAGCCGGTGCCTCCCGGGCTTTGCGATTGTTAAAGTCTTTGAACAAATGCTCTGGCAAGATCAGGCCATTTAAGCCTGTAAACGGAGTCTGCCAGCTAGCGGTAGGCTGTTTGAAGGTGATTTTTACCGTGTGTTCATCTACCGCTTTTACCGATCTAATGTCCTGGTAATACTGGGCCGTGACGGCAGCCACGGTGGAATTAGTAATAAATTTATAGGTAAAGGCTACATCCTCAGCCGTCAGGGGTTCCCCATCTGACCAGCGCAAGGTTTCCTGCAGTCGCCAGGTGACCGAACGACCATCCTCACTCACATCGCCATTTTCCACGGACGGTAACTCAGCCGCCAAAATCGGCATGAGCTGGCCATCTGGCCCATAGCTGGCTAGGGGTTCATAGACAATGCGGGCAACCTCAAAATCCTGAAATCCAGTGGCCAAGTGAGGATTTAGGGTGATCGGTGGACGACTATAAATCAGCGTCAGCACATCCGGCGCAGCTACCACATCCTCCACCGAGTCACTGTGGGGAGAATCAGGATCGGTGGCGGAGGATTCAGGGGGGGCAGGCCGTTGGCAAGCGGCCAATGCGACCAATGCGACCAGGCTGACAATCCTTTTTTGCACGGAGGGGAGGGGCAGTAAGGAGTTAGACCCGGGAAAAACCATGTGTGCTTTCTTGCGTTGCTGTGATCATTTTTGATAGTAGCCTTTGCTGTTGCAAAGTTGGAGGGAGTGGATCACAGCTTGGATTACAGTAACGCAGCAACCATCCAGATTTTCTCCTGACCACTGTCCTTTTTTGCGAAGACTTAATTGGTAGATGCACCCTGATGTCCTCCCCAGCGGAATCCGCTGGGGATTTTTTTGTCTATTTTTAGGGCCCACAACGCTACAGCAACGCCATCATCAACAATACGCCTGTCAGTGCAATACCAACAGACGTATTGTGATCAATTGTTTCCCTGGATGCTACTCGGCAGCAGGTGCGTCAGCGCTGGCCTCATCTGTCGGTGCCTCTGCATCGGCTTCGGCACTGGCTTCGGCTGATGTTTCAGGCACTTCTGTTTCAGGCGCTTCCTCTTCAGTCACCTCGGGTTCTGGCTCGGGTTCCACTTTTTTGGTGGGCTTCGGGCCGCGCATCAGAGCGGGGTTAAGCGGTGCTCTGGGCTCCCGGTCATCCTTGTCCCCTCGGCCTTTGCCCTTACCTTTACTCTTGCTCTTGCTTTTGTCCTTATCCAACGAAGGCTTACGAGCTTCCCTTTCCTCTTCGGGGGGACGATCTTTCTTTAAAATCGGCTTATCTACCATGGCACTCCGTCAATTCTGCTTTGTGATCCTAACATTTGCTTAAGGATTTACTATGGTAGCTTTTGAGCCAAAGCAAACCTTTTTTTGTCCCACCTGTTTTTGCCATCTACTCTGCCGTATGCCCTGGCTACCTGTTCTGGTCACCTGCTCTAGCTAACGACCGACGGGCGATCGGACTAAAAGTTCGGGTTGCTCGGGTGACGGAACCTTGACAGGGGCGGTTAAGGCCTCCTCCAAGGGAGCCAAGCCCACCCGCTCCTCCAAAATATCCATCACTTCCCGGCCAAAATCGTTGGGGTTTTGGCGAAATGCTTGGAGACAGACCTCCCCAAAGAATGAACCCAGGGGTTCTGGATTCCACAGCAGCTTATTGGCAACCCAAGGCAAATGAATGGCTAGGGGGTTGTAATCCTTTTTGAGGATATTGTTTTCGATGGCATAGGTTTCCAAATGGGTGTGGGGCTGCAAACCAATGAAGAAGATGGCAGGCTCTACTTTGTCACGCCCAAAAACAGATTCCAGGGCTCGGTGGTAGGCCAGGGTCTGGCGAATGGTCTCAGTCCGTTCGTCGATCACATTAAAAGAATAGTTGACCGATACTAACTCGTTAAAACCGGCTGCTTTAAGGTCACGACAGTTTTGTAATACGGTGCGCAGGTTATAGCCCATGCGCATCTTGCGCACCAGCTCCTGGGAACCACTGGTAATGCCAATCTCAAAGTAGTTCATCCCCGTTTTGACCATCAGGTCGCACAGCTCAGGGGTGAGGTTGTCAGCGCGAATGTAAGCGGCCCAGTGGATATCCTCCATGCCCGAATCGACAATCTTTTGCAACAGCTCAACGGCATCGTCCATAAATCGGCGAGCTGGAATAAACTGGGCGTCGGTAAACCAAAAATTACGAATGCCCCGGTCATAGAGCTGCCGCATTTCCTTCACCACTTCATCGCTGGGATTAATCCGGACCTGCTTGCCTTCTACAACGGTATAAATACAGTAGCAACAGTTGTGGGGACAGCCCCGCTTGGTTTGCACCCCAATGTAAAAGTCGTTTTCCTGTAGATAGTATTCAAACTCGGGCCAGATTTTTTCGATGTAGCCGTAGTCACAGGCACTTTTCTCAAGGGCGGTGGGCCATTCGTGAATCAGGCGCTCTCGAGGTTTGGTTTCGCCGACGATGTAGCAGCGTTCATCACTAATAGATTCTTGGCGAATTAGTTTTTCTAGGAGCTGTTCCCCTTCGCCGACAGAAACGATGGTGCCCTTGGGCATCATCGTGGCCATTTGCTCATAGAAAACACTGACGGCCCCACCACCAACCACTAATTTCGCATCAGGATAATACCGTTTAGCCCGTTTAATCCCTCGTTTAATTAATCCTGTGTTCTGCCACAGTTCATTGAGATAGGTACTGATCATGCGCAGCCCCCCCATGGCTCCACGCATTTTGATCAGGGGGTTGCGAGCATAGTTGAATTCAAAGGCATTTTGCAGGGGGTTACCACCGCGCCCCCCTACGGGGGCATAAATTTGAATATCTCTCCAGGAAAAGACCAGTAAATTGGGTTGAAAGTCGTCAATGCAACGATCCAAGGCTAGGCCAAAGTCTAATGGGGGAGTGGTGCCCAAATCAAAAATTTTCTGTTCTATGTCTGGAAAAACTTTATGCAGATGATCTGCCAGATAAACCACCCCAATGGGAAAGATAGGGTTGCAGGGCAGGCGGACATATAGAACTCGGTTAGCCATGGCTAGACTGGTTGCCTTACGTTATTCACTGTGAAAAAAGTGATGTAAATTTTCAGGTTTTTCACATATCTTTACGATAGCATTGCTAATCTGGGATTTCACCATTGCATTAGATGCATTGCCTTAGGGAACGGGACCCAGGGGGCGATAGTCAGAGAATGGATTAAAACCAAGCTACGAATGGACGGATAAATCAATTCTCCACAAGAACTTTTTGGTAGCTATTGAGTCACTATTCATGTCATCTGCTCCAAACATTGGTGACAGTTCTTAACCTTTCAAAAGTTTTAAGTAGCTATCCTAATTCAAATTAGAGAATATTCATTTCTTTGGCTAGATTCGGACCTAACTCTGACTAGTTAAATCCTAGTTAAATCTTAGGTAGTGACATATTCCGAAAGAGTCGAAAGGGACGAAATATTTTTTATTATTCCTCCGTAGTAATACTGTGGTAATGCTCTATTTTACCCATAAGTGGATCGATTAAAAGAAACTGAAAGCCTGATTGGTAGCAGCTTTTACAGTTGTTTGGGATCGGTAAATGCTATCCTAAGGTATTAATATCGACATCCCTCTCCTCACACATCACACACCATGGCACAAATACTTGATCCCGTACCGTTTGAAAACACTGAAACCGCCCTATGTTGCTATGTGAATAGGGCTAGTAAAATTCAGGTAGTTAGAATTACAAATATTCAGAATTGGTACTTTGAGCGTGTCGTTTTTCCAGGTCAACGATTGATGTTTGAATCTTCGGTTAGTGGACAGTTAGAAGTACACTCCGGAGCCATGGCCAGTTCTATTTTGGAAGACACGATTCCCTGTAACCGTTTGATCATTACCGAGGCTGAAGATGAGGTGGGAGCAGCCCCTGTCACCTCCATCGATGTCATGCAGCCCGTCCACAGCTAATTGCTAAAGGTTAAGTTGCCAATATTAAAATTACGGTCTCTTAATGGACGAGGGGTTAAATATTTATTAATGGGTGGGGGTAGTCGGTCAGCTGAACTGGTCTTGGGTTACCTATCTGTGATATGGCTTACACAGCCCTTGGTTTCACCTTAGAGTGCCAGGGGCTGTATGTCGTTTGAGCTGCTCTTAGCCCATGGATTTGCCTTCATTTATTTGGTTGTGGCGTATCGCAGCTTGGTCCATGGGCCTGTCGCTAACGGTTTATGCCGGTTTGTTGGTGACGGGGACCGGGGTTTGGTATGTTCGCTCCCATCAATTGTCACAGCCTAACTGGCTGCGCATTCTGCATATTGTTCTGGGCGGCGTACTGGTGACATTGGTACTGTTGCTGCTGAGCGTTGGGATTGTGGGGACCCTGGGGGAGCACGGTAGTCTGGGGCACTCTTGGCATTTGGGGGCGGGTCTGTCGGTGGTTAGTCTAGTACTGGCATCGGTGGGGGCGGCATCCCAGATTGCCGCTCGACCCTGGGCGCGGTCGTTGCATGTCGCCATTAATGGGGTGCTCTTTATAGCCTTTGCGGCGGTTAGCTATAGCGGTTGGAGCGTGGTGCAGCAGTATTTGCCTTAGGAGCATGGCCCTAGGTCAAAGGTAGTTGATTCGAACCCGTAGGTTTTCCTGTGGTCAAACGACCGTCTTGGTTGTGGAGGAGATTTATATATTTATGGCTTCGGTTGATGTGGATGAGTCGTTGGATCGATTTCGGATTTCACCGCTGATTCAGGTGACGTTGCTGAGCTTTTATGGAGCTTTGCTATTGCCGTTGCCGTTTTTAGCCCAGGCAACGGATGCACCGGTGGGGCCTGGAGTGTTGGTGACATTGGCCCTGCTGGGGGCTATTTTTTTGGCGGCTGGGTTAGGTGAGCAGGTCCACACTTCTGATCAGGGAATTGCCCTGGTGTCACCGCTGCCATGGCGGGGCTGGTCACTAAAATGGTCGGAGATTAAGTCCTTGAAGCCCCGTTCGACTGGACAGAATGGAACGGTTTATTACTTTGTTACGGCGGCGGCGGATCGGGCCTATCTGTTGCCGATGCGGGTGGTGGGGTTTGCTCGTTTGGTGCGTACGGTGGAGGCAAAGACAGGGATTGATACCCAGGATGTGGTGCCTTTGGCTCAGCCTTGGATGTATCTGTTTTTGCTAGTGATGACGTTTTTTCTCTTTTTAATGGATGGCTGGACGATTTGGATGTCTACCCAGATTGGTGTGGGTTGAATTTGTGCAGTGGACAAGGGTTAATGGACAGGGCAATCGGGCGGTGGTCATTAAAGTGGTGACTGAAGGATCATGAACGATGACAGCATCCTAGAGTTTTCAGAGGTGTCCTTACGGGCTGGGGTAGGCACTGGGCTGCTGTTGAACCGTATCTCTTTTGCGATCGCACCCCAAACCCGCCTCGCCATTGTCGGCCCCTCCGGCGCAGGCAAAACTTCACTCCTACGGCTAATGAACCGGCTGAGTGAACCCACCAGTGGCTACATTACCTATCGACAGCAGCCCCTCACCCAATATCCGGTGGTGGCCCTGCGGCGACAGATTGGCCTAGTGATGCAGGATAGTAAGCTGCTGGGGCAAACCGTGGAGGAGGCTCTGTGCTATCCGGCTCGGTTACAGCATAGAGATTTGGCTCAAGCCAGACAAATGCTGCAGCCGTGGTTAGAGCGTTTAAAGATCCCCCAAGATTGGCTGGGGCGACAGGCGGTGGAACTATCCATGGGCCAGCGTCAGCGAGTTGCGATCGCTCGCACCCTAGCCACCGAGCCCGATATTCTGCTGCTCGACGAACCCACCTCAGCCCAGGACATGGGCTATGGACAGCACTTGCTCACCTACCTCGCCAACCCAGAAAACATCAGCACCGTGGTGATGGTCAACCATCAGTTGGAACTGATGACGGCCTGGGCCACCCACGTCATGTACCTGCACCGGGGCAACCTCGTCAGTTACCAGGCTGCCGACCAGGTAAATTGGCTCACCCTAAAGCAGGACATCATTGCCCACCAAACGGATGATGACTGGGCCGATGATGATTGGAGTAATGAAAAGTAACCGGAGATTAACCGACAGCAAGGCCGCCCCCCCTAACCCACTGAATTAACTGCATTATTAACTGCATTCACAGCCCCAATGCCAACGACAGCAGCAGCAGCATGATGGCCATTATTCGTTTGTTGGATGCGCTCGATATTGAGACGGTAACCCACATTGCGAACAGTTTGGATCACATTGGGCTGGCGTGGATCAACCTCGATTTTTTTGCGTAGGGACAAGACGTGGGTATCAACGGTGCGCGGGTTATCAATGGCATCGGGCCAAGCCCGTCGCAGGAGGTCGGCCCGACTCAACGGCGAACCTTCAGCTTGGGTCAGCACATAGATCAGGCTAAATTCCTGGGGGGTTAGGTCAATAAATTGATCCTTGAACCGCACCCGCCGCTGCACCAGGTCAATATTGAGATCGCCGTAGGTGAGGGAAACCGGAGCCGTTATCTTCCGATTGCGGCGGGTCAACGCCTCGACCCGAGCCAAAAATTCTTGCATGCCAAAGGGCTTCTTCAAATAATCATCCGCCCCTGCCTGTAGGCCAGCCACCACATCGGGTTCTCCTGCTTTGGCCGAAAGAATCATCACCAGGGGACGCCCCCGCTGCTGTAGCCACTGACAAAGATCTAACCCACTGCCGTCCGACAGCTCCGTTTCCATAATCACCAGGTTCGGTTGGGCTGTCTGAAACGTTTCCTTTGCCCGGGTAATATCAGCAGATTGATTGACGCGATAACCGGCCTGCTGAAGATGCCAACTAAGTAGCGATCGCAGGTGGGGATTACCCTCAATAATTTGAACACACGTAGAGGCCACAGCTAACTTTAGGAAGCCCAGGCTTCATAACACTCTCGTAGAACACTATCAAAGACCTTAAGAATATTTTGTAGTTGCGGCTACGGGGAATGCATCCGTATTTATATATGAGCATTGTGTAGATCCCCATAGCGGCAAGTACATAGTTACCATTTAGTCCCGTAAACCTACTGGGTGAACCCTATACATTTGCAAAAGAAAATGTAATTACCCTTAGTTAAGCTGATAAAATCTTAGAGAGACTATGGAAAAAACAAAAAAACTTTACATAACTATTTCCATAGCTATTTCAATTACAGAACGGACATCCCTGTATCTACCCTTTGTATCTACCCTTCAATTCTCGTTCCTGGCCCCGTTGATTAGTTACCACTTTTGACAGCATGACCCTGACCCCTCCAGGTAAATGTTGGTTATCTAGCAGAAAGTCGCACCGTAAACCCACCATTATTGGATTACCCCTAGCAATAGCAGATTGGTCACGAGTGATCGGTATAGAGGAGACCCAAACATCATGCTTCAAGATGCAAAATCAATTCGCTATTACCAGAGAATTACAGACGCCTTAGTGGATCAATGGAATCGTGGATATCGTTCCGATGATCTGAGGCGCTATGCTGCAGGCTATCTGGCGGCCCTCCATCATAGTGATGCCCTAGAGCCGTACCTGATTCATCGCCTCGAAGCAGAAGTCAATCGATTTATGTTTGACACTTCAAACTTTGCGATCGCCCAACCGGAACCCGAGCCAGATTACCGCTAAACAGCTTTAGATCGCAATCAATAGCAATTAATCATGTAGTTAGTGGGGACATCCATCCTTTTTAGATGTCCCCACTTAAAAATAAGACGCCAACCTAGGACGCTAGGGCGACTTCGACCATTTCCTGGAGCTTACCGTTTTGGTACAGCTCAATCATGATGTCTGAGCCACCGATAAACTCCCCATTGATGTAAACCTGGGGAATCGTTGGCCAGTTGGAATATTCCTTAATGCCCTGACGAATGTCCTGGTCCGCCAGGACGTCAATGGTTTCGTAAGAGGCACCTAGGGAGTTGAGAATCTGAGCCACATTGTTGGAAAAACCACACTGGGGCATCAGTTTAGTGCCCTTCATGAACACAAGAATTTTGTTGGATGTGACCAAGCTGTCAATTTTTTCTTTAACTTCTGGAGACATGACTGCAGTACTCAATGATTGGGATAAGGATTGGGATATGTATTCGCTGTGATTGCTGTCTAGGGATGAACCTGTCTAGGGCAATCACGAAATGATTTTATCGGACCCAGCTATCAGGTGACATTAAGTCAGGTAGCATTAAGCCTGCTGAGCCCACTCGTCAGGAGTGAAGGTTCTGAGGGTGAGCGCATGGAGAGCGCCAGAGGCCATGACGGCATTGACAGACCCGTAAACCAGCTGATGCTGCTTAACCAGGCTAAGGCCCTCAAACAATGTGGATACAATCGTAGCCTGATAATGATCTTGGGTACCCGTCAGGTCTTGGACGATCACCTCAGCATCAGGCATTTTGGCTTTAATCAGTTGCTCTACTTGGTCTGAAGGAATCATAGGATTAAGGTTCGGTAGTTGCTGTTTCCTCGGTCTCAACATATGGCTGGGCCACAAACCCAATTTCGAGCAGCTGATCGTAAGCTTGTTTGCCCAAAGGTCGGGTCGGGTTTTGGCTAGCCAAAACTTCCACCAATAGGGGAATGGCAAAGTTGGGTTGCTGCTGGGCCTGATAGGCCAGGGCCAGGCTTAATGTGGCCTGATCCCTGAGTTCAGCAGCTTCCAGAGCTTTTTCACGCATCTCGGTGCTAACGCGACTGTCAATGCCCGTAAACGTAGTGAATAGGGTTTGATAGTAGCTGGATGAGGTGTTCAATGTTGTCCGCGCATTCTGTAAACGGGTTACGGCGGTACCATAGTCGGCAGCAGCATAGGCCTGATCTGCCTCTGCCATCAAAAGTTTAGCGGCACTAATGCCCGTGGGGCTATCGCTTTGATTGAGGGGACGAGCCACGTCGACCACCGCCGCACTGGGATCTTCAGAACCCGTGCGCCGATAGGGACGGCTGACAAAGCCCAGTTCAAATAGCTGTTGGTAAGAATCTAAACCTAAATCACGAGCTGGTCCCTGACTTTGAACCACTTCCACCAATAGCGGCACAGCCAATTCGGATTGGCCCTGGGCGCGATAAATTAAAGCCTGACGCAGGGTGGCCAAGTCACGCATCTGGGCCGCATCTCGAGCGCTAGTTCGCAGGGTGCCACTAATCTCAGCATCAACGCCTGTAAAAGCTGCAGCGATTTCCTGGTAGCTATTAGAGGTTTGGTTTAAATTTTCCCTGGCTGCCTGCAGCTTGCGGATGGCCAAATCATAGTCTTGACCATCGATGGCAGCTTCTGCCTCTGCCAGCAGACTCTCTCCAGCAGCCAGACCTAGGCCATCCAGATCTAATTGGGCTAAAAGGGTAGGCTGTTGTAGTACTGTTTCCGTAGCGGTCTCTGCGGCTGGGGCCGGGGTAGACAGCAGAGCTAGACTAGCGGCTGCGCCCAAAAAGGAGAACATACTTGGTTGGATAATGCGGGATAAGGAGACCATGGAGCCAACTAAATGGATGACAAGGCAGGATAACAAAGCGTAACAATTTGCCCGATGGCGATGCTTTAGTTCTCAGACCCTAATATATCGTTACAGAGGCTATCAATACACATGCTTTAGATTTTCAGGCATTGTGCCTATTGTCAAAGTGGATACTATCCCTAAAATACCTGAAATGATTGTTGGAGAAAGCTTACAGGGAGTTAGCCCAGGGCAGACAGGATTAATCTTACAACGTGGCGGAGAGGAACTACGAGTTCATAAAGTTCCCGATTGGTTGACGATTCGGTTTGAGAACCTGGCCCAGCAGCAGGCCCAGATTGATTGGATCCAGGCCCACTGGCACCCCTTGGCCGTGAAACCGGTGGCCAGGGGGCAGCTGGTGGCGTTCAAGCTGCGTCGCCAACAGCTAGAAACCTGCCTGCAAGAGGCTCGCCAGATAGAGAGTGTAAAATTTGCCAGCCATGTGTATGAATTAACCGCTAGCCCCAATACCCACCTCTATCTGCTGGAGCAGATTACGGTGCAGTTTTCCACCGGCTTCCCTCTGAGAACCATTGATGAACTGACTAAAGAGCTGGGGCTGACCCGTGAGAAAGGCTTGGCTGGGACAGAACGCACCTATGTTTTTCGAGTTGAGAAGACAGCGGTGGAAAATCCGATTAAGCTGGCCAACCGCTTAATGCGATATGGCCAAGTACTGGTGGCAGAGCCCAATGTGGTGGTATCCACCGCGCCGCTATATCGTCCTAAGGATCAGCTCTATGGCCAGCAATGGCATCTGCAGCACCAGGGCGGTCAGGGATTGGCGGCCAATTCCCACATTGCGGCAGAGAAAGCTTGGGATATTACCCGTGGCAGCCGTTCGGTGGTGATTGCGGTGACTGACGATGCCTTTGATCTCAATCATCCTGATTTACAGGGCATGGGCAAACTGGTGGCCCCCTGGGATCTCAAGTATCGAGATGGACTGCCCATGCCCAGCCAAAACTATGAAAATCATGGTACGGCGGTAGCTGGGTTAGCCGTGGCGGAAGAAACCGGCAATGGTGTCGTAGGGGTGGCCCCAGGCTGTAGCTTTATGCCCATTCAAACCACGGGCTATTTGGATGATGAATCGATTGAGCAGCTGTTTGAATGGACGGTGAGTCAGGGGGCCTCGGTCATTTCCTGTAGCTGGTCTCCCGCAGCGGTGTATTTTCCCCTGTCCCTACGGCAGCGCAATGCAATCAACCAAGCGGCCACTCGGGGCCGCAATGGGAAAGGCTGTGTGGTGCTGTTTTCGGCAGGCAATGCCAATCGACCGTTGAACGGCAAAGTGAATGAGTTGGGCTGGCCCAAAAATGCCTTGCGGGGAATTACCGAGTGGCTGGGGGGCTTTGCTATGCATCCAGACGTGATCACCGTGTCCGCCAGCACTAGCTTGAATCGGAAGGCGGCCTATAGCAACTGGGGGAAGCATATTTCGGTGGCCGCCCCCAGCAACAATGGGCCTCCAAGTATGGCCCTGCCGGATGTGGGGCAGGTGGAAACGGGACCACCGATCAGCGGGGCCTTGGACGGATTGGGCATGACCACATCCGACCGCATTGGCGACACCGGTTACAGCAGCAGCAGCTATACCAGTAGCTTTGGGGGGACCTCCAGCGCCTGTCCAGTGGTGGCTGGTGTGGTGGGACTGATGCTATCGGCCAATCCAGATCTGACCGCTGGAGATGTCAAGCAAATTTTGCAGGATACCGCCGATAAAATTGAAGACAATAACCCCGATCCTCAGCTGGGGCTGAAATATGGCCGCTATGACAACCGTGGCCATTCGCTTTGGTTTGGCTATGGCAAGGTGAATGCATACAAAGCAGTCAAAGCCGCCCGCGAGCGACACCTGGCCAATCGGCAGCTGAGCAAAACAATTGAGCAGACTAGTGGCGTGACCTTAACTATTCCGAGTGATCGAACGGCGATGCAAGAGGCCGGGATTACGATTAACCAGTATGGTCAGGTGCAGGACATTCAGGTTTATGTGGATATTCGCCATGGATTTTTGGGCGATTTATCTATTGAACTCATTGCACCCGAGGGAATGTCTGTGCTGTTGCAGGGGCGCACCCTAGGACGGCAGACTCAGCTACGGAAGACCTATACCTTTGAGACAACGCCTGCCCTGAGCTTGTTAATGAATCAAGGAATCCATGGTCGTTGGCAGTTGAAGATTATGGACCATACTGAAACCCACCAGGGGCAATTGTTACAATGGTTGCTAAGATTGGGCGTTTAGCAGATATCTGTACGCAATTTGTCGTACAGGTAAAATCCTTGCCCCGTAGGCTTCTTAGTTTGAGTTATATCTATTAGGTAAGGTTGGTAGCATAGCTTACTCATTTTTATCCTTGGGATGCTAAATTTACGTTATGCCGGTTTTATGAGCGCATAACGGAACCCTAACATTTACCTAGGTGACTGGCTTTACTGGTGTTATCTACCGATCCTAACCTTGTAGCCTCGTGTGGGGGATTTGTGAGGACATCGCTGATTATTTGAGGGCATTTAACCATCAGGGTTTAAATTGATTTACTCCTACTAGCGTTAGTCAGGGATGCTAGGGGAGATAGGACGATTAGCAGCGGCTCCATAGGCGCTGTCTGGATAAGTCAAAAAATCGAAATGACTGGATTTGTAGTCAGACTTCTCACAGATTACTAGCGGTCCATAGGCCACTAGCCTAATAGGTTGTCTACAAAAAATCGGGATGACTGGATTCGAACCAGCGGCCCCTTCGTCCCGAACGAAGTGCGCTACCAAGCTGCGCCACATCCCGTTTCAGCTCACATTAAGCAACCACTCATGCAACCAAACTATATTTGAAGCATTGGTGGGCCTTGCTACTGTTACCAGACTAGGTTATCACACTAGTCTGATGTGGTCCCTAGATAAATACTGGGAGGTATTTCTCCAGGGAAATAGGTTGAAAATCAATGGTGTGTATCCCCCTTGCCAGAGGCTTTATCGATTTTTCAAGGTTGTAGGCCTATGTTCGTTAGTTTCTTTATATACCTAACGTTTCAATCTGGTTTGGTCCGTGCATTCTTAACGTAGGGTGCAGATGATTTTTGTTTCGCTTATTAACATTAGTTTTGCTGTTATGAATCGCTGTCATTTTATGTAGACAGGTAAGGAATCACCGAGTCCGATCATGTAGCGAAAAATAACCGCTTAGGAGACAATCCGTGTTTGCCCTTAATATTGACTGTTTAAATGCTGCCGGTACGTTAGATGTAACGGCAAATATATTAAACATTACCGATGTGCCTACGGGATTTGATTTCCAGAGTTTGGCTTCTTTGGAAATGGTAACTAGCCAATTTAATGAGGTGATTTTTGCCTGTGCGATCGCACTCATTCCATCCAATCCACGGTTTGTGGCCAAAGCGGGTCAGCGGGTGATTATGCCGACGGGGAATGACAACCACCTGTCCATCGCCGTCGATAACGCCATCGACTCCTTTTGTCTATGGGGTCGCTGCACCCAACCCATGGTGCTGAAAGTATTAGAAAGCAGTGGCAAGGTACTCAATATCCACACTGACAAAGCTTTTCGGTGGCCCGATAGTTCCGAAACGGCCCTGCTACCGCTGCAAATACTAAAATTAGAAAACATGAGCAATATTGCCATGATCGAGTTATCTGCCAAGGCCCCCTTCACTATAGAAGGCCTATCCGTATAGTGGTTCCCACCAGTCACTTTCCCGGCTATTTCACCATGGTGATCATCCGAGCTGAGACCGGGTTGACCCAAACCTCACTGCCAAATGCCTAGCCAGATACCCATCCTAGATGTCACCTGGCTAGGCAACTCTTTTAGGCTTAGTCAGTCTATTTCAGTAAGGCGAAGTTCAAAAAACACGATGCTACTGAGTTCTACCCTCTAGCATTTACTAAGGACACTGTTTAAACTGCGGGAGGATCAATCAGGATCCCTAGTTGCATCCGTGTATTCCTTAGACGTTGCATTACTGAAATTATTATGGAATCTGTATTATCTCCATCGGTATTTGTTGGTAAGTCAATACAATTTGGTACGGACGGTTGGCGTGGCATGATTGCCGCCGACTTTACCTTTGAACGGGTGGACCTCGTGGCGGCCCTGTCTGCCAAGGTCCTGGAAGAATGCTACGGCAGCAATGGCAGTCGTACGGTAATTGTGGGATATGACCGTCGTTTTCTCTCCCCTGAATTTGCCAGCCATGCGGCTGAGTCCGTAGCCCAGGCGGGGTACGATGTGTTGCTATCAGAATGCTTTGCCCCCACCCCGGCCTTTAGCTGGGCGGCCCATGCAAAAGGAGCCCTAGGGGCCATCGTTATTACGGCCAGCCATAATCCAGCGGCCTATTCTGGTTTGAAGGTTAAAGGAGCCTTTGGCGGCTCGGTGCCGCCAGAGGTGACGCAAAAAGTGGAGGCGTTACTGTCTGACGGTAAGCCTGTGGCGGAGACACCGGGAACCATCACGTCCTTCAACCCTTGGCCCAGCTACTGCGAAGCCCTCCAGGGCATGGTAGATATCGAGGCGATTCGGGGGGCTATTGCCGATGGCCAGCTCACCGTATTTGCCGATGTGATGCACGGTTCAGCCGCCAGCGGATTTGAACAGATTCTCGGCATGCCGATCCATGAAATCAACGGTGATGCCGATCCACTATTTGAAGGTGGGGCTCCAGAACCGCTGCCCAAGTATATCCCGAAACTCTACAAAGCCATTAAAGAACGCTATCAGTCCGGTGCTGAAGGCCTAACTGTCGGCATCATCTTCGATGGCGATAGCGATCGCGTCGCTGGCATGGACGGCCAAGGTGAATTCCTGAGCTCCCAGGTGCTGATTCCAATTTTGATCGATCACCTGAAAGCCCATCGCGGTTTTGAGGGTGAAGTGATCAAAACTATCAGTGGCTCTAACCTGATGCAAAAGGTCGCTGAAATGCATGGTCTATCGGTGCATGAAACTCCCATTGGCTATAAGTACATTGCCGACCGGATGCTAGAAACCCAAGTGTTGATCGGTGGGGAAGAATCTGGTGGAATTGGCTATGGCCATCACATTCCTGAGCGGGATGCCCTGCTATCGGCGTTATATCTACTGGAAGCCGTGGTGAAAAGCGGTAAGGACTTTGGCCAGCTCAACCAGGCTCTGCGCCAGCAAACCAGTTTTTCAGCCGCCTACGACCGGATTGACCTGCCCTTGGCCAATATGGAAGTGCGGGCCAAGCTGCTAGATAGCTTGCAAAATGCGACCCCCACTGAGGTAGCGGGCAAGGCCGTTGACAATGTGTTGTCTATTGATGGTTACAAGTTCAACTTGGCCGATGGCAGCTGGTTGCTGATTCGCTTTAGTGGGACTGAGCCAGTGTTGCGGCTTTATTCTGAGGCGGCAACCATCGAAGACGTGCATCAGCACTTGAACTGGGCGAAGGACTGGGCTAACTCGATCGGTTAGCCCCCACGGGTAATAGATCTTTTTGAATTGGGATGAGAACCATGTCTCTTGGGATGTGGTTCTTTTTTAGCAACTGTGGCGAATTTAACACAGTAGACGATGATCCGTCTTTGTTCGATTTACGCCGACCGAAACACCCCCAAAAGGGGTGAAGACAACTCAGTTACTGATCCCCATTGATGGTAGCCGAACCGAGCCTGATCCATCGAGAAATCTAGTAATGACAGGAGCTTATCTAAACTGTCCAATCCAGGGGTATCAACTTAACCCGGAAAATCCTGGCTAGGTGGGGAATCAGGGGCCAGGAGTCATAAGCCAGTGAGGCCCTGATTCCTGACTCCTGACTTCTGAATACTATTCTTGGGAAAACGTCCCGCTTTGAGTTGGTACCCCAATCCAGCCGTGCCCGTATTATTCTGGGAAGGTCTTTGACCCAGCTGTCTGATGGTTGCCGAGGTTACGTTTACTCCCATTGCCTACATTGAATCCTGCTATCCCGATCGATTTGGAATTCCTCGACAGGCTGGGTTAGTGGCGTCGGCCTATGGGGATATTGTGTTTGAGGCCACCGAGGAGAACAAGCTGGCGTTACGGGGCATCGAAGAGTTTTCCCACCTGTGGGTGCTGTTTGTGTTCCATGGGCAGTCCTATGGTGAGTTTAAGCCTCTGGTGAGACCCCCTCGTCTAGGGGGAAATAAGGCAGTTGGGGTATATGCAACACGCAGTCCAAATCGGCCCAATCCCATTGGCATGAGTGCGGTGAAGTTATTGGGGGTAACGGCACAAAAAGGCACTTTGCGAGTACAGGTGCAGGGGGGAGATTTTTTGGATGGCACCCCGGTGCTGGATGTGAAGCCCTATGTGCCCTATGCCGATGCCATGAGCCATGCGTCTACGGCCTGGGCGATCTATCAAGAGCCGTCCCTGCCAGTCAGTTGGAGTGCCGACGCAGATACTGTTTTGCAAGGCAGTACAGATCCAGAGGGCATACGTTGTTTGATTACTGAAACCTTAGCCCAGGACCCACGCCCTGGCTATGAACGAGGCAAAGATGGTAAGTCGGGGCAGCGATGGAATATGCAAATCAGCTGCTACAGTGTTTTTTGGGTCGTGCACAACGGCATGGCGGAAGTGACTCAGTTAGTGAAAGTGGATCGATAACTAGGGTTGTTTTGGCCTTTTAGGAGGTAAGACAATTGTTGCTAGCATCTGGGTAGTTCCACATTTTTCATCAATGGCATCAATGGCATTGGTGAGTACTTGAAAAAGGGCTTGATTGAGTAACTGAGGGTAACACTCAATTATGTTCAGGCTAAAGCCATAGTCTTTTGCGACCATAATTTCAGCTCTTGATGGAGAAGATTTTAATCGATAGTTGATCATGAGAAGGATGCGATCAAGGGCTTGGTGAATATCGATGGTTTTCTCAGCGGATTGATCTAAATGGGCAAAGTCCTGTAACCCCTTAATCATTCCTTCTAGGCGCTTGGTGCCGGTCCTCATGGAGCGAAGAATGTTGGGGATATCTTGGAAGATAAAGTCCAGATCGATGGCGTCTAGTTTTACTTGGATGGACTGGGGTATCTCGAGGTCGAGCGATTGATAGAGTTTGAACACTCTTTTGAGCTCGTGGGCATATTGAGCCATGGGGGCTAAATTGCCATCAATTAAGGTAAGGGGGTTATTCATTTCATGGGCAATACCACCAACCATTTTTCCTAGGCTAGATAGTTCTTCTGCTTGGATGAGTTTACTCTGGGTGTTTTGGAGGGTGGAAAGAGTGGACCTTAATTGTTCTTCTGTTAGGGCTTGTTGGCGTATTTTCTCTTCTAAAACGGTGTTAGTTATTTGTATCCTTTGGAGAGACTGGTGTAATTTTAAATGGGTTTTAACCCGGCAATAACTTCGGCCTCTTGAAAAGGTTTTGTGACATAGTCGGCATATGGCCCATCAAGGGAATTTACGCACCACCGATGCCTTGCCATAACAGAAACGTCCCCATGCCGATGAGGATGGTTAATAGCAGATTCTTTTGCCAGAGACCGATGCCGAGGGCGGCCAGGGCTCCGATGATGCGAGGATTGCTCGGGTCAAGCCATAGGCTGTCACCATTAACTAAAACAGCGGGAATGACAATGGCAGTGAGGACGGCTGGGGGCACATAGTTTAAAGCCTGTAGCAGACGTGGTGAGAGGGTGATGCGATCGCTCATAGCTAGGAGGGGATAGCGGATGAGGAAGGTGACGAGGGTCATGCCGCAGAGGAGGGCGATTTCGTTAGTCATGGGTGGTCTTGAGGTGGTTTTCGGTGAGGATGCCGGTGAGGATGCCTGCGATCGCAGCCACCATCAGTCCCAATTGGTGGGGCATCCCCCTAGCTAATAGGGCTGTAATACCCGATACGGTTACTGTGGCCACCATAGGGCGACTGGTCAGGTAAGGAATAGTCATACCAATAAAGGTGGCCACCATGGCGAAGTCCAGCCCCCAGGCACCGGCGTCGGGAATCTGCTGACCCAGGGTAAGACCAATCAGGGTGCAGAGCAGCCAGTTGATATACATCGCTAGGGCCGAACCCAACTGAAACCAATGTTTATAAGGGGACGGGTCATCCTGACGGTAGCGCTGGATGGCCACCATAAAGTTTTCGTCGGTGAGCCAGAAGCCTAGGGGCAGTTTCCAGCCTTGGCTGAGGTGTTTAACATAGGGCACCAGGCTGACGGCATAGAGCAGATGCCGCAGGTTTACCACCCAGGTGGTAAGGATAATAATACCGACAGGTGTGCCTGCAGCCAGTAGACCGAGGGCAATAAATTGGGATGAACCGGCAAAGACAATGGCGGACATACCCATGGCTCCGGCAAAGGATAGACCGCTGGACTGGGCCAGGGTGCCAAAGATAATACCAAAGGGAATTGCGCCAACGATCAGCGGCATGGTTTGTCTGGCCCCGGCCCAAAATTCAGACCAGGGATGCTGCGCCAGCTTAGACGCGGTAGTCATGGAGATACCCAATGTAAGTACCCGTTTAGGGTAAACTGAGCCGGTTAATATTGCCTGGAAGTTGTCTGGAACATTTTTGTCAGGAGCTACTGATGTTGAGGTCTGTGGCTTTTAATATCCATGGTCCATGCCATGGAGGACCTATGAATTTGATTCATGGAATCCGATGGATAAACAGACCCATAAAAAAATAGATATGCGCTATGGTGGACTCTATAAGATTTAACGTCCGCACCCTAATGTCTATAAGGACTAGAGGGTGTGCATAATCCAACCTACAAAAATCGCTTTTTTTGTTGTGTCAAGTTCTTTAAAGGCTGATATTGCGGAATTAACATTTTCCACCACAATACCTACGCAAGAGCAGCAATTTTTTTACAGCCATCTGATGTCTTAATAGTTTCATTGTGGTGAACGACGATGGATTTGTAGGTATTTAGGGGAGCTGACTAGGGCATTGAAAGTCGAAACCCATTTGACTAAATGAATTAGTATATTTTTACTAAAGTTCGATAACATGGAACTATAAAATCCAGGTTCGTGGCCAACGATTCCTGCTAACAGGGCTTGTTATGACTTCACCTTCTACCCCGTCAGTCTCTAATTCTTCAGTAGCACCAGAGAAACATCCAGAGACATCTCCTATGCAGTCTTCTTCAGTAGCTGAGCCGGTCCAACGTAATTGGTTGATTTGGCTAGCTGCCTTGATTGTTCTCTTGGGCGGAGGCTTTGCCCTGTGGCGACTGTTGAGTGGTGGCGGTGCAGCCCCTGGGGGTCCACCCATGGGCGGAGCAGTGCCGGTGACCCTGGAGCGGCTGCAACCGACAACGCTGCGGGATCAGGCTTCGTTTGTCGGGACATTGGATGCCGAGGCGGGGGTGGTGCTGCAGCCCGAGGCCAATGGCCGGATTACGCGAATCTATGTGTCCTCGGGAGATCGGGTAGCGGCGGGCGATCCGATTATGGAGCTGAGTGCCGACCGTTCCCAGGCGGAACTGAGTGCAGCCCTGGCCAGTATCAGTGCCGCCCAGTCGGCGCGAGATAATTCTCGGTCTCGGCTCCAGGCCCTGGTAGCGCAGCGAATCCGCCTGGAAGCAGAGGTGAAGTTGCAAGAGACTGAATTTGGTCGGACAAAGCGCCTGGTACAGGCGGGAGCCCAGTCCCAGCAAGAACTGGATGAGGTGGAACGGGATTTCAGCGCAGCCGTTGCGTCCCTGGCCGCCGCCCAAGAAGAAATTGAAGCGGCCCAGGCCAGTTTGGGCCAGTCCGAAGCGTTTTTAGAACAGTCCCAGGCGACGGCCGAGGCCACCCGTGAAGACCTGCTAGATAAAACCGTGACGGCTCCCATTGCTGGTGTGGTGGGCAATATTCCCGTAGCGTTAGGGGACTACGTACAGCCCGGCGGTACCCTCACCACCATTACCCAAAATGAAACCCTAGAACTGGAAATCTCTGTTCCCGCCGAGCAGATCGGTCAGATCCAGCTGGGGATGCCGGTGGAGCTGTTAACCTTTGGTGCAGAGGCCCCCGTGGCGGCAGGTGCCCTAAGTTTTATTTCACCCCAGACCGATGCCGCCACCCAAACGGTACTGGCTAAGGCCCAGTTTGATAACGTCACGGGGGTCCTTCAAGACAATCAGCGGGTGGATGTGCGGGTCACTTTGTCAGAACGTTTGGGTCTTTTGGTGCCAGCCAATGCGATCACCCGGTTGGGGGGGCAATCCTTTGTTTATGTGGCGGCAGATGCCCCATCGCCGCCAGAGGGGCAGCCCCCGGTAGCAGGGCCGGTGGCCCTGCTGCGACCCGTCACCCTAGGGGCCATGCAGGGAAATAATTTCCAGATTTTAGAGGGGCTTACGAAAGATGAGGAGATTGTTGTCACCGGTCTGTTGAATTTGCAGGATGGGGTGCCGATTGCTCCCCAGGCAGATGCTACTGCTCCTTAAGGGTGATTTTAGCCATAGGACATCATCCCTGTCCCCGGAGGAAAGGCCAGCCGCTAAATTCCCCTTTCCCTTTTTCCCCCTTCCCCCAAAAAGAGCAGGCACAAAAACCAGCCCCCACATTCCTCCTCACCCATATCTCCCATGGTCAACTACTTCATTAAACGGCCTGTTTTTGCTACCGTTTGTGCCCTTATCATTCTGTTGATTGGTGCGGTGAGTATTCCTACCCTGCCCATTGCCCAGTACCCAGACATTAGTCCCACCCAGATTAATGTTACGGCTGCCTACATTGGGGCCGACGCTGAAACCGTGGAGAAGGCGGTGACCACGGTGCTGGAGCGGGAAATTAATGGGGTGGAGGGAATGCGGTATATCTCCTCCAATAGCAGCAACAACGGTGTTAGCAATATTGTTGTCACCTTTGACTCCAGTCGAGATAAAGATATCGCGGCGGTGGATGTGCAAAACCGGGTGTCGTTAGCCGAGCCCCAGCTACCGGAAGAAGTGCGACAGACGGGAGTGGTGGTATCCAAGCAAAACAGTAACATTCTCATGGCCATGAGTCTGTTTTCGGAAGATGGCACCTTTGACAATGTGTTTTTGAGTAACTACGCTGATCTCTACGTTGTGGATTCGTTGCGACGGGTGCCCGGTGTGGGGGATGTGGTAATTTTTGGTGAACGTACCTATGCCATGCGACTGTGGTTAGATCCGCAACGGTTGGCCAGTCGAGAGTTGACGGCTGAGGATGTGGTGGATGCGTTGCGAGAGCAAAATATTCAGGTGGGGGCGGGGCAAATTGGTCAGCCCCCATCGCCCGATGACCAAAACTTTCAGATTGACCTGCGGGCGGTGAGCCGCTTGCAAGAGGTGTCTGAGTTTGAGGAACTGGTAATCCAAACCGGTGAGAACGGTGCCCTGGTGAAGCTGAAGGATGTGGGTCGGGCGGAGCTGGGGGCGGAGAGTTACAACACGTTTTTGCGGTTTAAGGGTAATGAATCGGTGGGTCTGGGGATTTTCCAACTGCCGGGGAGTAACGCGTTGCAAGTTGCCCAGGGCATTAAGGATACCATGGCAAACCTGGCGGAAGAGTTTCCCCAGGGCATGGAGTATGGCATCGGGTTTGATACTACTGAGTTTGTGGAGCAGTCCCTCTCTGAGGTGGTGTGGACGTTGATCCAGGCGGTGGTCCTAGTGGTGCTGGTGATTTATTTGTTTCTCCAGGACTGGCGGACGACGATAATTCCAGCGATTACTATCCCGGTGGCGCTAATTGGCACGTTTGCCATTGTGAAAATCTTTGGCTTTTCCATTAACAGTTTGACCTTGTTTGGTCTCACCCTGGCGACGGGGGTAGTGGTGGATGATGCCATTGTGGTGGTGGAGGATATTTCCTCGAAGATTCAAACGGGTGGCATGCCGCCAAAGCGGGCGGCCATGGAGTCGATGCGGGAACTGACGGGGGCGGTGATTGCCACGTCGTTGGTGCTGATGGCGGTGTTTATTCCGGTGGCCTTCTTTCCGGGAACGACAGGGGCGCTCTATCGGCAGTTTGCGTTGACTATTGCGTTTGCGATCGCACTTTCCACTTTCAACGCCCTCACCCTCACCCCCTCCCTGGCCGGTCTGCTGCTGCGCCAAAACCCAGGTGGCCACGGCTGGCTCGACATTATCTTTAACCCTTTCAACCGTTTTTTAGATAATCTGCGGGAGCAGTACGGCGACACCCTGCGCATCCTCAACCAATTCAAGATTTTTGTCATTGCCGCCTTCGTCGCTTCCCTCGTATTAACCGGCTGGCTTTACAACAGTGTACCCTCCGCCTTTTTACCCGACGAAGACCAGGGCTATTTCATCACCCTGATCCAAGGGCCAGACGGCTCATCCCTCAACCAAACCAGCCAGGTGATGCGCCAGGTGGAAGAAATTATTTTGGCCCAGGACGGAGTGCGCGCCACCTTTGCCGTGGGCGGCTTTGGCTTTACCGGCAACACCGCCAACAACGGAGTGATATTCACCACCCTGTTACCCTGGGAGGAACGTCCCCCAGGAGTGACATCCTTTAGTCTGATTGGCCAGCTATTTGGCCAGTTTTCCAGCATTACCGAAGCCCGGGTGTTTCCGGTCAATCCCCCATCCATTCAGGGTCTCAGCAGCTTTAGCGGCTTTCAGTTTCAGCTCCAGGACCGACGCGGCACTCTCGGCATCGATAGCCTGGTGCAAAACATGTATGGTCTGCTGGGGGCGGCCAACCAAAACCCCAACCTGCAGGCGGTGTTTAGCACCTATGCCGCCAACTCTCCTCTGATTGAAATCGATGTGGACCGCAACAAGGCCAAGTCACTCAACGTGGACATTGACGAAGTCTTTGGCACCTTACAAACCTATCTCGGGTCCCGCTATGTCAACGACTTTACCCTCCAGGGCCGTACCTATCGCGTCTATGTCCAGGCCGATCAGCAGTACCGTTCCACCCCAGACGACATCAACAAGCTCTACGTGCGCTCCAACAACGACGCGATGATTCCCATGGGGAACCTGGTATCCCTCAGGGACACCACCGGAGCCCAAACCATTAACCATTACAATCTTTTCCGGTCAATTGAAATTAACGGTGCCGCAGCTCCCGGCGTTAGTTCCGGCGCGGCCATCGACGCTATGGAAGAGATTGCCGCCCAGGCATTACCCGCTAGCCTGGGCTACGAATGGACCGGCAGCGCCTTAGAAGAGATTGAGTCCGGCAATCAGGCCCCGATTATCTTTGGGCTGGGGATTGTCTTGGTATTCCTGGTGCTGGCGGCCCAGTACGAGAGCTATGTGGACCCGGTGATTATCCTCTTTGCCGTACCGCTGGCGGTATTTGGGGCATTGTTGGCCCAGACCATGCGGGGATTGCCCAATGATGTGTACTGCCAGATTGGTCTGGTGATGTTAATTGGTTTAGCTAGTAAGAATTCCATTTTGATTGTGGAGTTTGCCAACCAGCTGCGGGACCGGGGCCTGTCCATTACTAATGCGGCCATGGAAGCGTCCCAGGCCAGGATGCGGCCGATTTTGATGACGGCGATCTCAACGCTGAGTAGTATTTTTCCGTTGATGATTGCGACGGGGGCCGGGGCGGGCAGTCGTCAGTCGTTAGGTACTGCGGTATTTGGTGGCATGTTTGTGGCGACATTTTTGAGTCTATTTATAGTGCCGATTTTGTACATTGTGGTGAAGAACCTGACTGAGCCGTTTGAGTCGCCGAAGGGGCCAGGGGATGATCAGCTGGTTATTTATGAGAGAGAACGGACAGGCACAGGAGTTTGAGAACTTAATGAGTTACCAACGGCACTGATATTGGCGGTGATTGGGATTCATTCAGCAATGAGACCTTGCCAAAAACTCCCCCCTCCTGAGAGGGGCGCGGGGTGGGTTCCGAGAAGCCTTCTACTATCGGATCGGGGGCTTGGTTGGCAAAGCTAGAAAACCACGTCGGAGCGATTTGGAATTTTATTCATGAGTACAACCACTCAATCAGAGAAAAGATAGCAGAGAAGGATACCAGCGATATTTTCTCTATCCTTTACTAAAATGGCCTACCTCGAAAGGCTCTCAGTAATTCCAAAAAAATATTGGTGCACCTTTGTACCTGATGTACCTGAAGTCTAGAACCCTTGGAATTCAAAGAGTTAGGGCTTTGTAAAAAACATATTAAACAGTCCGGGTTAGTCCGGAACTGTACGAAGAGTAGAACGGAAAGAAAGTCTGACCCAAGACTGCATCAAACCGCATTTATCAACCCGACTGATCAGCCTAGCTGATCACCCAAGCGTAGTTGGCCTATCCACCTACGTAAAATTACCCAGTCCAAGCAAGATTCCTAAGGCATCTCACCATACCTAACCACGGTACCATAGGCGATCCCCAGGATAATCACTATCCCAAAGATAGCGAACCTTGCTTACTGCATCTATCAAAAAAAATAATTCTTCCTTGGAGATTCTATTTCTTCTTTGGGAAGTTTAAGGATGCCTTGATTGCAGTCCCTGAAAAAAAGGTCCGAGCTTGAGGTGAGAAAAATCCCTGGCTATGGGAGTTAGCAGCCACGCATCAGAATCCATAGTGAATTCTGCATTCTGCCCGCTAATTTCTATCCAGTCAGGACTTCTTGACCTAAGCTGGTACCCGAGTCATTATTTCTTCCGCCTATGTCACATCACTCTGCTTTGACCCAGCGAACTGCCATGAAACAGCAACGATTTTGGCACACCAAGCGCCGCTGCCACCTGTACCTGACCATTTCCGACGCCCCCGGCATGTTTATGTTTATGGGCAAACCCTGGAGCCCAAAAGCCCTCCAAGCTCTAGGCTTTATCCAAGAACCCAATCAGCCCGCACAACCTGAGCAAACCCCCCTTGTTTTTGGCGATCCCTCCCGATTTCAAGGATCATTTTGCAAAACCCAAGGTAAAGGGTCCTCACCGTCATGGGGCGGCAAAGGAGGCTCTGGTGGCAAGGTGGGACGAGCCCCTAAAAGCTAAGGGTTAACTCCATAGTTTAAGGGCGATCCATGAGGAATGCAGAAGTCAGGAGTCAGGAGCCACAGAGTAAAATCTGTCTCCTCCCTTTTGTTTTCTGCATTCTGTCTCTTCCCTTCTGTATTTTTACTGCCGGTCCCTATTTCCCTTCTCCTGCTGCCATTATCAAGATGCCCAAAATTAGCACCACATCTTGGCTGTAATTCTCCACCGCATCCAGCCAAACCGTCATTTCTCTTCTCCTGCCGCCATTATCAAGATGCCCAAAATCGACACCACATCTTGTCTGTAATTCTCCGCCGCATCCAGCCAAATCGTCTTAGCGTTTAGCTTCAAAAAACGCCAGGTGATACCAGTAGTGACGGCTCCATAAAGTCGCTATAGACCAGATGCTCGGATGAAAGGGTACAAATTATCTATTTGGCAAGGACACTTTAACCCCCCAGGGTTTAAAACCCAGGGCTAACTGGATCAACACCCGCTGAAAGGGGTTAGTCACTGCAAAGCGATCCCCATTGGTATGGATGGCTTGTCTTTGGGGGCCTACATGGTAAGGGTTGGCATCAATCAGCCGCTACAAAACAAAACCATAGAGCAAGGCCAAAGGCTTAACATCGATTCATTCATCCCCACATTCCATCATTTTGCCTCACATTGCTTAAGGTTTATTTCAGATAACCCTTAAGGCTCAACCATATGAGATCCTAGTATCCTCACGGATTTACAAACGTTAGCCACGTCCAGAACGGTGGGTTTACCGTCAAGGAAACCGTCGATTTTACCTGGGTCGTGGTATGCAGTTTATACGCGCTTTTAGACATCTATACCCATGGACCAATCTCAGCAATCAACCGCAATTGTCACCGGGGCCTCTGCCGGCGTTGGCCTCTATGCAGCAAAGACATTGGCCGAACGGGGCTGGCACGTGGTGATGGCCTGTCGCAACCTGCCTAAAACTGAAAAGGTGGCGAAGGAAGTCGGCATGGCCGATGGCACCTACACCATCATGAAGCTGGACCTGGCTAGCTTAGATAGCGTCCGGAGCTTTGTAAATCAGTTTCGGGCCAGTGGTAAAACCCTAGACTCCCTGGTGTGCAACGCGGCGGTATATCTGCCCCTGTTGAAGGAGCCCCTGCGTAGTGAAGAGGGCTACGAGCTGAGCATGGCTACGAATCATCTGGGCCACTTTCTGCTGTGTAACCTCATGCTGGAGGACTTGAAAAAATCTTCCCATCCCCGTCTGGTGATTCTGGGTACGGTAACGGCGAACCCCAAGGAACTGGGGGGCAAGATCCCATTCCCCGCCCCGCCGGACCTGGGCAACTTGGAAGGGTTCGAACAGGGCTTCAAGGCTCCTGTGACCATGGCCAATGGCAAAAAGTTTAAGCCGGGCAAGGCCTATAAGGACAGTAAGCTGTGCAACGTGCTGACTATGCGGGAGCTGCACCGGCGCTATGGCGACTCGACCAATATTGTATTTAGCTCGCTCTATCCTGGCTGTGTGGCGGAAACCCAACTGTTCCGCAATCACTATCCTGCATTTCGCACCATTTTCCCCTGGTTCCAAAAGAACGTTACTAAGGGCTATGTGACGGAAGCATTGGCTGGGGATCGGGTGGCGGCGGTGGCGGCTGATCCTGGCTATGAGCAGTCGGGCTATTACTGGAGCTGGGGCAACCGTCAGCAGGAAGGGCGAAAGTCCTTTGTGCAGGAAATGTCGAACGAGGCCCTGGATGATGTGAAGGCCCGTCGGCTGTGGGAGCTGAGTGAGAAGCTGGTGGGGTTGGCTTAGAAAACTTTTTGCCCATAGCGTTAGTGGGTGACCCACCCCGTTGCCCCTCCCAGGAGGGGAGAGTTTTTGGCTGGTTGCATAGAAAGGTGGTTTAGAAGCTTGGTTTTGCTCTGCAGCTGAGGGGGAAACCTGCCATGATAGGCACTTATTCAGGGGCTTCAGTTCGGGCTCATTAGCGCTAGTGGGTAACCCACCCCGTTGCCCCTCCCAGGACGGGAGAGTTTTTGGCTGGTTGCATAGAAAGGTGGTTTAGAAGCTTGGTTTTGCTCTGCAGCTGAGGGGGAACCTGCCATGATAGGCACTTATTCAGGGGCTTCAGTTCGGGCTCATTAGCGCTAGTGGGTAACCCACCCCGTTGCCCCTCCCAGGAGGGGAGAGTTTTTGGCTGGTTGCATAGAAAGGTGGTTTAGAAGCTTGGTTTTGCTCTGCAGCTGAGGGGGAACCTGCCATGATAGGCACTTATTCAGGGGCTTCAGTTCGGGCTATCAGCGCTAGTGGGTAACCCACCCCGTTGCCCCTCCCAGGAGGGGAGAGTTTTTGGCTGGTTGCATAGAAAGGTGGTTTAGAAGCTTGGTTTTGCTCTGCAGATGAGGGGGAACCTGCCATGATAGGTACTTATTCAGGGGCTTCAGTTCGGGCTATCAGCGCTAGTGGATAACCCACCCCGTTGCCCCTCCCAGGAGGGGAGAGTTTTTGGCTGGTTGCATAGAAAGGTGGTTTAGAAGCTTGGTTTTGCTCTGCAGCTGAGGGGGGAACCTGCCATGATAGGCACTTATTCAAGGGCCTTAGTTCGGGCTCATCTATAACTCATCTATAAACAGATCCCTAAAAAATGGCTTGCCTGGGGTTACCTCTAGTACTATGGCTGGCGGACCGTTATGGTCCTTAACCCAACGCAGTTTTAGAGCAGGACATCTCCATGGCCCAGGCAGACATTGGCATCATCGGCGGCAGCGGTCTTTATAAAATGGATGCCCTGACGGATGTGGAAGAGATTACGATCGATACGCCCTTTGGTAAACCCTCCGATGCGTTGATTTGCGGCCAGCTGGATGGTACGCCTGTGGCTTTTTTGGCCCGCCATGGCCGGGGCCATAGTCTGATGCCGACGGAACTGCCGTTTCGGGCTAATGTCTATGCCATGAAAAGTCTGGGGGTGAAGTACCTGGTGTCAGCCTCGGCGGTGGGCTCCCTGAAGGAAGAGGTGAAGCCGTTGGATATGGTGATTCCGGATCAGTTTATTGATCGGACTAAGGACCGGGTGGCGACATTTTTTGGTGAGGGCATTGTGGCCCATATCTCCTTTGGGGATCCGATTTGCAAAAATCTGGCGGCACTCCTGGGGGATGCGGTAGAAAGCCTCGATTTGGCAGGGGTGACCCTCCACCGAGGGGGCACCTATGTGTGTATGGAGGGCCCGGCGTTTTCCACTAAGGCGGAATCCCATCTGTATCGCAGCTGGGGGGCTACGGTAATTGGCATGACCAACCTGACAGAGGCTAAGCTGGCGCGGGAGGCGGAGATGGCCTATGCCACTTTGGCCATGGCAACGGACTATGACTGTTGGCACCCGGACCATGACAGTGTGACGGTGGAAATGGTAATTGGCAATTTACAAAAGAATGCGGTGAATGCCCAGTTGGTGATTCGAGATGTCGTACGACGACTGACGGAGAATCCGCCGTCTTCAGAGGCCCATTCTGCTTTGCAATATGCGGTGATTACTCCCTTGGCTACGGCACCTGCTGCAACAAAGGCTAAGTTGGGTCTTTTGTTGGATAAGTATATGTAAGGTGGATAAGAATATGTAAGGGTCTGTAGTTGTTATTACAGACCCTGTGTGGTAGAGGTGAAAAAGTGAAGGAGTAAAGGGGCAGAGGGGACAAAGGTAATAGCCTGCCCAGGGGACCGCTATTTGTTGACATCTGGCAGTTTTTGCCGGTAATGAGTCGGGTTGAAACTCAGGATGGATAAAATGTCCTTGGGTGCATATTTTTGCGTTGTGAACCTTAGAACCTTATATGGGCTAGACCCTTTTCAGTCTTTTTAGGACTATTTCTGGGCTTTTTGGCCCATTGATGTGGTTGGGATGAGACTTGTGATCTATGGTTGATTTTTCGGATGGATCATTGCTCAATGATACAGATTATTGGGGTATGGTCCCAAGGATTGTAGTATCGAGTAAATTCATTCTTAGACAACCTTAATATGGACGGTTCGCTCATTTTCCAAATATAGAGGTTCTAAATTCTGACATCTACTGTGGATAGTATGTTCAAAATTACGAGTACCACATCGGTGGGTTTCTCTCTAGTGAAACACACTAAATATAGTTATCGACGAACCTTGGGTCAATAGATAAAGAGGAAGATCTATCGGGTTTGCTAGTTGCTCAACTCATTTCGACCCATTGCGGTTGTGGGCTTCCTGACCGCCTAATAACTAAATAGGCCGATTGTTAGTCGGACATCTACCGATGATGAATGTTTTAGAGACAATCAATGCATTGGAAGCGGGTGATGTAGCATCCCCGTTAGACTTAGTTTCTTCGGTCGAGGATGTAGTATCTTTTGCTGTACCTGCGGCGGGGCAGGCCATTGCTAAGGAAGATGCGATTCTGCCCATGGCCGATGGGACAGGGGGCCGTTGGCTGTTGTGTAATGGCAATTTTGAAGCTGGTTTTGCCCATTGGGTCACCTTGGAAGGGACGGAGCGGATATCCCAGACGGATGGCGGCAGGGCAGCTCTGGTACTCTCGACGGTGGATAGTGGGACGACTCAGAATGTCAGGGTTGCCCCTGGACGAATTTATCGGCTGATGGGCTATGGCTACTCCACATCCCAGGAATACAGCTCCTTTGGCATGACGTTTTTTAATGCAAAGGGGAGTTTTTTAGCCCGGACTGATGTGGGTCGGATTGATGCGGTGAAGTGGCATGACTATTTTGCGGGTGCGATCGCACCCGCCCAATCCGCCTATGTCCAAATCTGGACCTACCAGAGCTTTAACCATGGCCACACCTACATTGACGGCCTCACCTTCCAGCAGATCACCCCTGACGATATCCCCCCGCGCGCCCTTAAGCGGTTTACCTTAGTCAATCAACCTTTGGACCCCATGGACAATACATTTTCCTTTAGCCCCTCTGAAATGGCTATAGGAAACCATATCGGCCCTAAGGTTTACCAATCGGGTCAAGAATGTCAAGATAACGTTGGTCACATTGGCTAGGATTGATAAATATTCCTAAAAAAGCCCCTAAAAAGGCCGAGGTTACCTAACCTCCGTGACCTGCAACGATCCTGCTAATTTTCTACCCTTGGGGAATTGGCTAAGGACAGTTGCTATGGATAGAGACGTTTCTGGAACCCATTATGACCGGTGAACTTGGTTACTCCCTACCCCCAGCCGTTCGTCGAATTGCCAATAACTTTCGCCTAGTGGGCTGGCTCAGCTTTTGGGTCCAAATCGTTAGTGGTGTAATCGCCACCCTGTTATTTGTTACCTCTCTGTTAGGGCTACAGTCGGTCACTAATCGGGGGGGCGGGGCTGAAAATGCTGCAGCAGGCGGCGGCTTTCTGCTGGCGGCCCTAGGACTGGTAGCCGTCTATGTCGGTGCATTTTGGGCGTTTCAATATACCCTCTTTGCCCGCAAACTCAAATCCACCAATCCGGACCTGCGACCCAAACCTAAGGCCGCCGCTAAGATCATCGCCACAGGCTTGGTTATCAGCATACTAGGTATGTTTTTTGGTTTGCTGGGGGCTGGGGGCGTAGTGGGGGCCTTGATGCTCAAGGTGATTTCCCAACCCCAGGGCAATGTGGCCCTCGCAAACCCTTCCCTGGCAGTGGAGCCCCTGGATGTGTTTTTGGTACAGTCCACCGTTAATACTTTGATTTCCCATTTTGCGGGTCTGGTGGGGTGCTTGTGGCTGTCGCGGACGATTAATAAACAATCTTAGGCCAGCGTTTAGAAAGGAGGCAGTGGAGAAAGGAAGAAAGGGGGAAGGGGAGCCATTGCTGCTTAGGAGAAAATCAAGGCTAATAGACTTTAGGAAAGGGCTTCAATTCTGGTGTAGTTCCACTAGGCCCCCAAAGGGTCAATTCTTTGACAGGGTTTGAGTGTCTAGATCGACCAGTCTCCAGGTTGGCACCTCCACAACCGCCATTTGGCCTGGCCTGGCTAGAGTAGACATAGCCCCCTATGTTCCTGGGAGTTACACCATGCAAAAAGGTCCATGCAGCCGTATTTGGTTGCTCTATCTTCAAGGCCGACTTTCCCCAGCACAGGTGCTGGCATTGTGTAAGCTAGCTAATGAGAACAGAGAGCGCACCCTTAACCATGACCATCCCCCATCCGCCGCCTAAGTTCAATTCCCTTCCCCTTTCTCCCTTCCTTTTTCCCCCTTCCCCCCTGCGCCCCTGCTTTCCCTGGCCGCATCCTTCCCAGCTCCCTACATAAGTGCAAACCTCCTTAACAGACCGCATCCCAGCGCCGACGCTGGTCCTGCTGGCGGGATTCACGGTGCAGTTGGGTTCGGCCCTGGCCAAGTCCGTATTTGAGCTGGCAGGCCCCCTGGGTACGGTATTTTTGCGGGTCTTCCTATCGGCAGTGTTGCTGTTGGTGCTGTGGCGACCGCGTTGGCAGGGGGCTCGTAACCACTGGCCCCTGGTGCTGGCCTATGGTGGTGCGCTGGCCCTAATGAACACTTTGTTTTATTTAGCTATCGACCGGGTTCCCCTGGGGGTGGTGGTGGCGATTGAATTTACCGGCCCCCTGGGACTGGCGGTGATTAAATCGCGCCGCTGGTTAGATGTGCTGTGGGTGACCCTAGCGATGTTTGGCGTCATCCTGTTAGCACCGCTCCAGGGCAGTGGGCTGGACCCGCTCGGGTTAGGCTTCGCCATCCTGTCTGCCCTCGCCTGGGCCGGGCATATTTTGCTGACCCAGGCGACGGGGGAAGTGGTACCTGGCTTGGAAGGACTGGCCTGGGGCATGGTCTTTGCCTCAATTCTACTGCTGCCCATGGGAGTGGGGGCAGCGGGGACGACGTTGTTGGATTGGCGGTTGCTTGCGATCGCAACCGCCGTGGCCGCCCTCTCCTCCGTCACCTATGCCCTAGAAATGGTGGCCCTGAGGCGGCTACCGGTAAATGTGTTCGGGGTGTTGCTCAGTGTGGAGCCCATGCTGGCCGCTGCCGCTGGATTTTTGGTATTGGGTGAAACCTTGACGGTACGGGCGATGGCAGCGGTGGTGTTAATTTCCATCGCGGCGGCGGGCGCTGCTAAGTACGGCATACCAGAGGTGGAATAACGGTGGGCGGGCGCGGCTAAGTACGGTATACCAGAGGCGGAATAACGCGGGCGGGCGCTGCTAAGTATGGCGTACCAGAGGCGGAATAACGGCGGGCGGGCGCTGCTAGGTACGGCATACCGGAGGCGGAATAATCAAAAAGCCCTGGCAAATGCCAGGGCTTTTGGGTGCACTTTTTTGGGCAGGAAGGTGGGTATTGCCCACCCTACGTTACCGGCCTAAACCGTAGGGTTCATACCAAAGCTTCGTTCAGCAATTCGGTAATAGCCCGATGCTCAATCGGGGGCTCCGACAGGACCGCTTGACGAGTATCGGTGATCAACCAATCGAGGGCGGCCTCTTGCATATCGATGGAGGCACCGGTCTTATCCACACAGAAGCGACCAAACACCAGCTTATCGATCAGCCTTACCCCAGGACCAATGCGAGAGTATTCAAAGATCACGCTCTTGTCCACCACGGCACCGCTACAGATGCAACAGTTGGGACCAATCATGCTGGGACCGATGATGGTAGTATCGTCTTCGATTTTGGCCATACCACCGATATAAACCGGGCCTTGAATATCAATTTTGTCCCAGTTTGCCTGCACATTTAGACCGACGAACACCCCAGGCTTTACTTCCTGGCCAGGAATGCTAACGCCCTTAACTTGACCGGTGAGGACATCTTGAATGGCCTGCCAGTAGTCGGGCACCTTCCCAATGTCCACCCACTCAAAGTCCATTCTGATGCCGTAGAACGCTTCCTTCGCTTCAACCAGTTTGGGGAACAGGTCACCACCAATGTCAAACTCTTGGCCGGAGGGAATGTAATTAAAGATCTCCGGTTCAAAGATGTAAATACCGGTGTTGATATCGGTACTGAGGGCTTCTTCGACCGTGGGCTTTTCTTGGAAGGACTGGATGCGACCCGTGTCGTCAGTCACTACCACACCATAGCTAGGCACCTGCATCAGGGGCACCGACTTCATGACGATGGTGGCGATGGACCCCTTTTCCTTGTGCTGTCGGACCGCTTCCGTCAGGTCCAGATCGATCAGGGCATCACCGCACAGCACAACGAAGGTATCGTCAAAAAACGGAGAGAAGTCTTGAATCTTGCGCATACCACCCGCAGAACCCAGGGCATCACCCACCAATTCCCCGTCGGTAATGCGGCCCTCAAAGGAATAGGCTAGTTCTACACCAAAGCGCTGACCATCGCGGAAATAGCCTTCAATTTCATTGGCCAGGTGGCTGACATTGGCCACGACCTGATTGAATCCGTGCTGTTTGAGTAGCTCCAATAGGAACTCCATCACTGGCTTTTGCAGGATGGGGATCATCGGCTTCGGAATAGTGTAGGTGATTGGGCGTACACGAGTACCTTTCCCTGCGGCCAAGATCATGGCTTTCATAAATGTTCTCTCTAGTCCTTAGTTAACAGCTAAAAAGTAAAAATAAACGGATATCACTGGATGATTCCGTCACAACAGCAAACGCTGGGCTCTAAATCTATTACTAAACCTACTAATCTAAATTTAAGTTAGGTGATCAGAGCTGTACCAAAACAAACTTCAGAAGCATTCTAAAATTTGCAATTGATTACCGAAGTTAGTCTGGCAAAGCCAGAAATAAGAACATCGGCAACGTCAAGATATTAACAAGAGGCGTTTACAGTATACCCACGCATATAGATGCTCTTCATCGATGCCTCACAGTGGCCAGGAAAATATTGATTTTTGTATATTTGTATCCTAGCTTGACACTTACAAAATATCTTTCATTACGGATGTCTGACGCCTATTCATTTGTTCCAATGCCCCTGGCTTGATCGGTCCTTAATCCGACAGCACGTATTAATCCGGCAATACATAGGCGGGCACATCGGCCATGGTGACTTCGTTTAACTGTCTAATTTTGAGGTCACGGTAAAAGCGGTCCTGGGCTAGCTCTACCTTAGACTGGGAGGACAAAAATAACAGCCCCCAAAATACGCCAACTTTTTCATGGCGATAGTCTTCGTCGGTTAATTCTGTCGTAATGGGGCCGCCGAGGATAGCGGGGCGGAAGTGGGCCCAATGTTCTAGCAGGCGCTCAAAGTCCATCCAGTCAATGGCACTTTCCAACTCTTCCCAATATTGATCGAGGAATGTGGAGAGGGCGTCGGCAATTTCCGATAGGTTTTCCTGGTGGGCCAGCTGGGCGATGGTGCTGATGGCTTTGCTTTTGGAGTGGGGTTTTGCACCCCGGTGGCGATTGCGCGGCGTTGGGTTGGCCATGGCCACGGCCATCATTTCCAACTGGGCGATCAGCTCCTGTAGGGTTACCTGCCGTTTTTCCGGGGGGTTGGCTACCGCCCGGCGGTGAATATAGTGTTCTAGGTTGCGGGGTAGGCGTTTGGCATAGCCCTGGGGTTCAAAGGATTCTTCGGGTTCCTCAAACTCGGTGACTTCCTCTTCGATTTCGGTGCGGATCAGGGTGTCGGCTTTGAGCAACACCAGCATGGCGGCATAGAGAAAGGCCTGGCCCGATTCGGACAGATTTTTTTCGTAGGGGGAACGGCCGTTGGTGTCGGTTGGGGGTTCCTGCTCCTTGAGGCTTTTGAGAAACCGATCTACCACATCAATCACGTTGACATCCCACGGGTCAATTTCGCCCCGTTCGGATAGGTCAATGAGAAATGCGATCGCACGTTGAGCTAAGGAATTAGCCATGGCCACCCAATGCTGAGCAATTGCTAACGCGTCGTTGTCGATTACCTAGTCGATTACCTAAACCAACAACGCCAACGCTACATATAGCGTGAACAAATGCACTATAGCCTAGAAGAATTGAAATTTCAAAATAAACTGCCAAATTCAGCTCCAAAGACCCATAGACAGCTTTCAAAACCAGCAAAAATCACTTGGCAACCGAGGGGTTCAAGGCACTAGGCGCCCTTTGATTAATTTTTATTTAGCAAATAAAAAAGGAAGGGGAAAAGGCGCTCTCCCACACCTTTACCCCTTCCCTTCCATCCAATGGTTTGTGACTACCCCATGTGCCAGCAGTCATCAACCTGGCATTGCGCCTGAGCGTCTAGGCTAAGCTGTTGCCTCTTCCGTTTCAGTTCCCTTGGCTGAGCCAGGCAACATTGGTTGTAAATCTTCGAGTTCTACCCGATAGCGCTCAACATCTTCTTCCAATTGCTGAATCTTCATTTCCCGCTGCTGCACCTGAGGATTGACGTTGAAGTAACCCTGCACCTGCACCCATACGCTAAATACCCAGGCCAGGACAGCACCTATCCCTAGGGAAATCATGAGCTCTATACACAGCGGTGCTTGAATATCGATTCCACTGACCACATGGATGGTGGCGGGGTCTGTATTTTCGATGGCAAACAGTACGAGGGCCAAGCAAATGACAAAGATGACGACAAAGTTAATCTGCCGCATGGTAGTCACCTCAACTCATAAATAATTTAAGACAGGTACAGGCTACTACAGGACCGTCAGGATCGGTGGAAGGTTTTTTATTTATTAAACAGAGCAGGGTGGACTCTCCCCACTGTCACCGATGAGATGGCGATTTTCCTCACCGCCGATTCAACCCATGGCGCACCCCATAGCCCGCTCCACAAAGCAACGTGATCACCACCGCCCCGATGCCGATGGGGCTCGGCACCCAAAAAGTCGTAGCAATCCTATTCATCTGTCCAGGTGTTAAAGGCCAATGGTGACTATCCCCAAAGGAGTCAATCCGAAAACTCAGATCTAACCCTCGCCAGCGGTCTAGGGCACCGCCATCCCCGATGGCGCTGTCGGCTCCGAGGGCGCTGAGGTCAATGTCGGCCTGGAGCTGATTGGCTAGGGCCACGCCCCAGTTTTTCTGGGTGAGGTCCATATGGGCCAGCAATGGTGGTGCCCCTGGTACCTGGGTCATGAGGCCATCTTGCGCAAACAGCTGATTGAACTTTTTCACCAGGTCCGTCCCGTTATTAAAGTCAATCCGGAGTTGGAGGGTGCCATCCTCCAGGGAGGTGACCTTACCTGAAAAAGTTTTGGCTTCCTGGATAAATACCTGGAGCCACTGCTGGCGGGCTTCGCTATTGAGGGCGACAAACCCCTCGTCTAGGTGCAGGGTTTGCACCAGAACACCGTGGGTTTGGCTATCAAACTGAATGCCCAGCTCATAGTCAACACAGCCGCTGAGCCCGAGGGCCAATGCCAGCACCATCAGGAGTCGGATAGCGGCCCTTAACTTAACCACCATAGGCCCCCTAATAAGAGCACAGAGCCAATCAGGGCGACCCATCCAAAGCCACTGTCTTCGGTATTCACTTCACTGAGGGGTAATGGCGGCGGCGGTGGCTTGATGGGGCGGGGTTTGGTGGGGACTTTTTGCCAGGGCTTTTCATCCGCATCCTGCAGCTCCGCCAGGTCTGGAATTTTGGTCAGCCATTCTTCCTTGGCCTGTAGTTTGGGGGCTTTAATGATATAGAGCAGATGTTTGCTTTGCTTTCTGACGCCAAAGTCTGGATGCTGGGCCAGCTTGCCACAGAGTTCAATCGCTTCTTCCCGACGATCGACGGCGGTTAGGGCATTGACCAACCAGAGTTTGAGTTCACCATCGAGGGCCAAGCTGTGTTCCTGCTCTAGGGCTTGTTCAAAGGCTTGTACGGCGTCAGCATATCGGCCTCGCTCAAAGGCTTCCTGCCCTAGTTGGTAGTTGGCTTGGGCAAGCTGATAGACGTCATCTGGCATGGTCTCTGGGAGAAATTGGCTGCCAGGTTATTTTACGCTGCTGAACCTGATTACAGGCAACTGAAGTTGGGCCTATGGGTTAATTAACGTGAGTTCGGGGTAAGAAAAAGCAGTTTTCGGCTCCTAGAGCTGGTTACAGAGCCTTGTAACCGAATTCAAAAGCCGGATTTTGAGAAAAGGTGATTGTCTGGGGGCGACAAAACCCGAGGACGACTGCGGATGCGCGGGCCAAAATTTCTGACACAGCAGAACGGGATTGAGCTAGTGCAGTAGAAATGGGATTGAGCGCTTCAAGGTTGGAACGATGGAATGAGGTTTTGGAGGATATAGATTCAGAGCTTTAGGGCCATCTGATACCTGGAACGAACCTTTTAAAGTAGCCTCTAAGCATTTCCTAAAACCTCCATCCTTGCTGAGCCATAAACCCTGCCAAATTCATGCAAGGGATCTGAAAATGCTTGCAGACATTGGGAACCTTGGCCGCATTAGGTTTAAGTCGTTCCTCAGTTACCCCTGTGCCACTCTTGGCCTTTGCAACTGCAATCACAAACGGGTCTGCGACTGGAGTACCCCTAAGTCGAGCCTGCTGACTAATCAATGCCTGAAAATGCTTAATGGCAAAAATCTGCGCTATAAACATCAGCGCATCAGGACCAGGAATCTCAAACATCGTTTTGTGCTCCTTCACCCATTGCTGAATAAAATCTGGACTGTCACGGTTCTCTAGCTCATTTTTGACTTCACGCACAGACGTAATTATCTCGTTCTCTACCATCTCATCCCAGGCTTGCCAAAAAGACGGAAAATTGTCTGGATAAAAATTTTTCAACACAATCAACGAACTCGTATCGAACACGTAAATCACGCGGCAATCCCCTTGCCCGTTAACTGTGCTTCAATACCGCTGACATTTTTAGCCTTGATTCCCAGATGCCCGGCTACCTGATCAACATCCAATCGACCCTGATAATATCGGTCAAACACCAGCCGTAAATAGTTTTCGCCTAAATAAGCCACCTGGGTCGCGTAGTAGCTTCCACCTGGTCTTTTATTCTCTGGCTGTTGAGCGCCTGCTTGCCATCGGATAGTTTTGCTCACATACTCATCCCGAGCAATCTTGTCCGCATCCAGCAGCCGTCGTAAAATCACCTCTCGACTAACCCAATAGCGATTTGTCCAGCCTTCTAAAACCGAATCATCAAATTCCTGGACACCATCGATCTGCATAGCAAAATCATCCAAGGGCACCAAGATTTCCGCAGCTAGCGCATTACAGAGTTGTTCGATTTTCTTGTCTTCTTGAGGTAAGTCATCTGCATAATTGTCATCTATCTTGCCAATAGTATTAACCCCCATCAATACATGGGCCAGCTCATGGAATAGGGTAAAAATCTGTCGGGTTTTCGCAGTGCTGTTGTTAATGAAAATAATTGGAAATTCATCATCCACTAGACAAAAACCGGAAATCGCCTTTTGCTCAAAAGATTGCTTAAACACATACACCCCTGACTGCTCTAACGCGTGTCGCCACGCCTTAAGGGCATCATCAGCTGAGCGCCACTCTGCTCGATCGGTTAGACCAATTCCCAAAGAATTCTGTATTTTTTGGGCGGTTTGCTTAACGTTTTCCCTAAATTTAATCGCCTTAAAAATTGGCTGTTCTACTGAATTTGTTCCATCATTTAACTCCCTCAGAGAAAGCTGAAACGCCTGGGCCGTGCGCAGCAAATAGCGAGTCTGGGGTAATAATGTATCGATCTCCGCCATCGGCAATGTACGAAATTCTTGCTTTAAGGGAGGTTCTTCGGGTGGCGCTGGCATGAAAAACAATGCCAACGGTCGTTTATAAAATTTATAGGCCAGCTTTTCCAGCTGTACGTAGGTAGGGGCCGCCTCACCTGTTTCCCAAGCAGCAACTTCTGTAGGTTCACGTTTGAGTTTACGGGCAATGTCGTTAATCGAGTAACCAGACTGCTGCCTTGCCCATGCTAAGACTTTAGGTTGTATACCAGCGACTGGTTTTGTCATGGTGTCTCTTTCCCTATCAGCCTATTTTCCCTATCCCAACTGTCCTATCCTATGTTCTAACCATAATGTGCCAAACACAATGTGCCATAGGTTTTGACCACATATTTGACCACACAATTTAAAAAATAGCTGTAGCCACCCCAATAGCATGGGCATATCATCAATTCCAGTCAACACTGAAAGCTATAGATAGCAAAAGCTATGTTCGGCATAATCGGCTTAATGCTTTCAGCCGATTACTATACTCTTGGTGTGTAAGCTGCATCCAATTACACTCATAGAAATGCCCCATCAGCTATTACCAATAGGGCGTTTGAACGGATTATCAAAACAGTAGGAGCATTGTATGCCCCTACTTCTTATATGGATCTACCGCGAATTCTTATGCCCCAACTGCTTCCTTGGCGGCGTACATGACCTCGGCGGTGATTTCCGTATGGCCTTGCTCACGGGCAAACTTTTCGGTATTGCGCTTGACCTTGCCCCGGACAAACCCAGGCACCCGCTTCAGTTCGGTGAGGCCGTCGGCACTCCAGTTTAGGTCGCTCTCTGCCGATAGGGTTTGGGTGAGGACTTCCTTGGTGTCATGGCCGCCAAAGATTTCCAGCAGATGGTCTTCCATGCCTAGGGTAAAGGAGTTGTAGATCAGGTCTACGAGCTGGTTGGCTCCTTCGTAGCCGAGGAAGGGGCGATAGCCGACAGGGAAGTTTTGCACGTGGATGGGGGCGGCGATCACACCGCAGGGGATGTTCAGACGTTTGCCCACGTGGCGTTCCATTTGGGTGCCAAAGATGGCGGCGGGTTCTAGCTTGGCGATTTTATCTGCGATCGCACCATTATCTTCACTAATCAGCACCTCATCGCAGTAACCTTCCACTTCCTGACGGAACCAGGCTTCGTCATACTTGCAGTAGGTCCCGGCTAGCACCACCTTCAGCCCCATTTCCCGGGTCAGCACCTTGGTTAGGGCGGCAGCGTGGGTATTGTCCCCAAAGACCACACAGCGCTTGCCTGTCAGGTTTTGGCAGTCAATGGAGCGGGAGAACCAAGCCGCCTGGGAGACAAACCGAGTTTGGTTATCAATAAACTCTTCGTAGTTGGCATCCGCGCCCTGCTGATTCAGAATCTTTTGGATGGCGCGGATACAGCGGGCCGTTTCCACCACCCCCATGGGAGTAATGTCCACATAGGGCATCTCAAATTCCCGCTGGAGATATTCGGCGGTCATGGAACCAATTTCCCGGTAGGGGATCAGGTTAAACCAGGCCTTAGGCAAATTCTTCAGTTCTGTCACCGAAGCCCCCTCAGGGATCACTGCGTTGACCTCAATCCCCAGGTCTGCCATCAGCCGCTTGAGCTCGGTGATGTCGTGATTATTGTGGAAACCGAGGGTGGTAATACCAATGATGTTTACCGAGGGTTTTTCTGTTTTTCCCTCGGGCAGGTTGCCTTGCTTGGCCGCTTTATTAATATAAAACTCAACAATTTGTTGCAGAGTGCGATCCGCCGCCTGCAGCTCATTGGCCCGGTAGTGGTTCACATCCGCCAGCATCACGTCGCCCTGGGCGTCAATCGAGGCCCGCTCCACAAAGTTGGCTAGGTCCTCCTGCAAAATGCTGGAGGTGCAGGTGGGGGTCAGAACAATCAGGTCAGGATGTTCTTCCCTGTCCTTGCGGGTAATGTTATCTACGACTTTTTCTTGAGAACCACGGGCCAACACATGGCGGTCAACAACGCTGGTGGTTACAGGGGTAAAGTCTCGTTCACGGGACAGCATGGAGCGCATGACATTGAAGTAGTCATCCCCCAGGGGAGCATGCATGATGGCGTGAACATTCTTAAATGAGCTGGCAATGCGCAAGGTGCCAATGTGGGCAGGTCCTGCATACATCCAATAGGCCAGTTTCATAAAAAGCGCTCCAAGAAAAAAATCTGAGGTGGGTCAGGGCAATGTCCCGAGGCTCGGGTGCCCAACACTTACAGTATGGGAGTCTTCCGGATCCCGCTCCGATCCCTCAACGATTCGCAACGGTTTGTAAGAATGAGTCACAGTTGGCCCAGGGGAACCGCTGCTGCCGGTGTACTGATCGCGTTATGGCCCAGGATTGTTCACTGGCCACTATTTAGGACGTCAAGTTTCCATATAGTTCCATATAGGTTTACTGGTTGTTCTGGAACGGTGGCATCGCCTCGTGGAGTATTCCTTATCGCAACGTTATTCCTTAAAGGAGGCCCCATGCGGTCTATAGTCGGTAGTTTAGGTGTGTTAGGTGTACTGTTGAGCTTGGCCATGCCCGTGTCAGCCGAGGTGTTGTTGCAGGCTGGTGCGACGGAAACTAAGCTGGTGACGGCTGAAACCTATCGCCCCATGAGTCATCGACTGACGGCTGAAGCGGGGCAAACGGTGGCGATTAAGCTCAAGTTGGCCAATAACAATCCGGCCATTGTGAGTCGGGTGGTGGTGTATGGGGCCGATCAGAGCACACCGCTGGTGGTGGATAACCAGGTTAGTTACCGCATGGTGGACCCAACACAGAAATCGAAAATTAGTCACCTGATTGTGTTGACCCTGCCCGCTGCTGATGGCGATGGGCTCGGACCGGTGACCTATAACATTGAACCCCTGTTTGACTATGAGGCTGAGCCTCTGTTTACGGTAGTGGATGCCTCAGAGACCTCTGCCTCTGCAGAGACCTCTGCCTCTGAGGTGGCAACGGCTGAAACAGGGGCCGATGGTTTCGCTATGCCGTCGACGGTGCGCTATCGGATGACGGTGGAGACGGCTACCGTGTCCCAACGGCTGTTGTTGGAAGCCCATGCCCGGGAGGCGGAGCAGGATTATGAGGGTGCGATCGCAACCTATACCCGAGCCATTAACCTCAATCCTGACATTGCCGACTTCTACGCCCAGCGCGGTAACGCCTATCTGGCCCTAGGGGAAGAAACCGATGGGGTTCTCCAGGTGCAGCAAGCCATTGTCACCGACTGGGAAACAGCGGCCCAGCTCTATGAACAGGTGGGCCATGGACAGGCAGCCCATGCCCTCCGTTCTCAGCTGACACAACTGGTGGAACAGGGCGAATAATCTCAGGGCGTTGGCAATAGTTACGGTCTGGCCCCATGCTCCATCGGCCCCCCATTGGCATTGGATATGTGCCCCCATAAAGAATTACAGCAGGAACTAACCAGGTGCCCTTAAATTCGGCACAATACGGTTAATTCCTGTTGTCGTTTGTATCGTTATGGTGAACAAAAAAGTCCACAAAAGATGGCAAAAGTTAGGCTGGGCTTGGGCTGCCCTGGTGATTATCCCCTTGGGGCCCGGCGCAGAGGCAACGACGGTACAAACAACACAATCTGTTACCCCACAATCTGTGGCCCCACAATCTGTGGCCCCCTTGGGGACAGGGTCTCTTATACCGATAAAGACGGCCACGGTTCCCCTCCTAGAGCCTGCTTTCCGTCAATCGCTGGCCCAAACCCCCACCAGACTGGCCCAAGCACCTGACATTATGGACGTCCCCGGGGGACCCGAACTAAATGCTGAGGGACTGACCCTTTACGAGCAGGGTCGTTTTCAGGAAGCTCTGATTATTTTTGAGCAGCTGTTGGCCCTGCGACAACAGCAATTAACCGCCGACAATCCTCTCCTGGCGGTGGCTCTGAACAATGTGGCGGAGGTCAACCGGGTATTGGGCAATTTTGACCTGGCAGAACCGATGTATTTGCAAGCCCTAGAGCTCTATGGCCGGAGTTTTCCGGAAGATCATCCAGAACTGGCCACCCCATTGAATAACCTGGGGCTAATTTACCTACAGTTGGGGCGTTATGGAGAGGCGGAACCCCTGTTCCAGCAGGTGATTGCCATTCTGGAAAAGGCCGGTGTTCCTGGCACCTTGGCCTTGACCTACAACAATTTAGGAGAACTGTATCGCAACCAGGGTCGCTACGATCTAGCAGTGGACTATTACCAGCGGTCCATTCAGCAGACGATCCAATCCAGTGGGGCGGATGCGCCGGATGTGGGGTTAGCCAGCGGAAATTTGGGCCTAGCAGAACAACAACGGGGTAACTACGCAGCGGCAGAAGAGTTGTTCCTACGGGCAATTGACATTTACCGGAATGCCTTTGGGGAGACCCATCCAAACCTGGCCCAGGCCTTGCTAAACCTGGGCAATTTATACCAGGTGCAAGGTCGCTATGAGGAGGTGGAAGACCTCTACCAAAAGGCTTTAGCGATTCAGGTGAAGGCCTATGGGGAACAACATCCAGCCGTTCTCTACACCCTGGGTAGTTTTGGTGCGCTATATCAGCTCCAGGGCCGTTATGACGAGGCGGAGGCTTATTTTCAAGATAGTCTCGCCCTGGCTCAACAGTTTTTTGGCTCAGAGTCGTTACCCATAGGCAGCTTGTTAAACCGGTTGGGGGAGCTGTATCGATTGGCAGGGCGGTTGGCAGAGGCTGAAGCCACCGGGCTGAAGGCCCTAAATTTGCAGGCCAAAACCCTGGGGGAAAATCATCCCGAATATGCCGGCACCCTCAACAACCTCGGCTTGGTCTACACGGTTCAAGGTCGCTATCGCGAGGCGGCACCGCGATTGGAGCAGGCCGTTACCATTCTAGAAAATACCTTGGGGCCAGACCATCCTAGCTTGGCGCTAGTGCTGAACAACTGGGCCGAGCTATATCGCACCCAGGGGAATTATGACGCGGCCTTGCCCCTCTATGAGCGAGCGCTAACGATTCAAATCCAGGCCCTGCAGCCGCTGCATCCTGAGCTGGCCACCACCCTCAACAATATGGCCCTGTTGGCCTACGGTGTGGGGGACTATGACCGGGCAATTGAATGGCAGACGGCGGCATTGGCGAGTTTTGAGACCAACTTTGGGGGCGAGCATCCCCACGTGGGTCTGATGCTCAACAACCTGGGGGAAGCCCATCGCATTCGCGGTGACCTACCCGAAGCTACCACCTATTTAGAAAGGGCGCTGACAGTGCAGCAAAAGGTGTTTCCCAATGGTCACCCGGAGACCGCCCTCACCCTCAATAACCTGGGGCTACTGAGCGGCAGACGGAAGCAGTATGACCAGGCAGAGGCCTATTTCCTAGAGGCATTGGCAATCATGAAAACCACCCTGGGAGAGAAACATCCTCGCCTTACCTTATTATTTGATAACTTGGCCAGACTGTATTACAGCCAAGGGCAGCCCCAGCGGTCTATGCCCTATTTAAACCAGTCTCTGGAGGTGGAGAACTATAATCTGAATCTGATGTTATCCACCGGGTCTGAAGCGGCCAAGGCTGCGTTCTTTAATACCCTGCCTCTGCTAGATAGCTATGTGTCGTTTCATCTCACGCCGGAGACGGCTACTCCTGGGGGCGAGGCCATTGCGCTCCAGGCCATTTTGCAGCGCAAGGGTCGGGTGCTGGAGGCCGTTACCGATGGCTTACAGGCCCTGCGCCAGGGATTAGAACCTGAGGATCAGGCGTTGTTGGATCAGTGGGGCGGGGTGCGATCGCAACTCGCCACCCTAGTGGTCAGCGGCATCGGTGCCCTCTCACCAGAAGAGTACCAAGCCAAAATCAATGCTCTAGAAGCCCAGTCCAGCCAGTTAGAAACCAGCCTGGGCAATCGCAGCAGCCAGTTTCGCCAGGCCTTCCAAGAGATTTCCCTGGAGAATGTTCAACGGCAAATTCCCGAAGATGGAGCCCTAGTGGAGTTTGTTGCCTACAACCCCATTGTGTTTGACCAAGAGGGGGCAGAAACCTTTGGGGAGTTGCGCTATGCGGCCTATGTGCTAAAGCCGTCAGGGGAGATTGCTTGGCGCGATTTGGGGGAGGCGGTAGCCATCGACAACACCCTGACTGAGTTTAGACAGTTATTACAAACGAGAAGTCAGCGGCTAAAGCCCGTAGCGCGGCAGTTGTATGATCAGTTGTTTGCCCCGTTGGCGCCAGAACTAGCAGGGGTAGACCATTTGTTATTGGCTCCCGATGGTCAGCTGAATCTAATTCCTTTTGCCGCATTGGTGGATGAGGATGGCGGGTATCTGTTGGAAGATTATCACATCACCTACCTCACTTCCGGGCGTGATTTGCTGCGGTTGGATGGGGCCGTTGCCAGTCGGCAGGCACCGGTGCTAATGGCGAATCCAGACTATGACAATGCCGTCCAAACAGCAGAACAAACCTTGGTGGCAACAACATCCAACCGGGGTAGCGGTGAGCGGGCGGCGGACTTGACTAGCCTGAGGTTTGGGCCATTGGCAGGGACTGCCGTGGAGGCGGAGGAGATTTCTCAGCAGTTGGCCCAGGTCACCCTACTGACGGGAGCCCAGGCAACGGAAAATAGCCTGAAGGGGGTGCAGGGACCGAGCATTCTACACATTGCTACCCATGGATTTTTCCTCAAGGATCAGGAGACCTTCGGGACCAGCCAGCCGTCTTTTCGGGGGGCAGAAGAGATAGGGACGGGTTCCTTGAGCGATCCCTTATTGCGGTCGGGGTTGGCATTGGCTGGGTTTAATCAGCGCAGCAGTGGGTCTGAGGATGGAGTACTGACGGCGTTGGAAGCGGCGAATTTGAACTTGCATGGCACCCAGCTAGTGGTGTTGTCCGCCTGTGAAACCGGGGTGGGTGAGGTCCGCAATGGCGCTGGGGTGTATGGTTTACGGCGGGCGTTTGTGATGGCCGGAGCGCAGACCCAGATTTTGAGCCTGTGGCAGGTGAATGATCTGGCGACTAAGGATTTGATGGTGGGTTATTACCAGCAGCTACAGGCAAATCGAGGCCGCAGTGAGGCCCTAAGGGAGATTCAACTGGCGATGTTGGATGGGGAATATGAACACCCATATTATTGGGCGGCGTTTATCCCTTCGGGGGATTGGACACCGATGCAATAAAACGGTCTGCTTGATATTCCCTCGGAAGTAGTCTTGAAGTCGGGTCTCAACTTAATCCGGAAAATCCTGGCTAGGTGGGGAATCAGGGGCCAGAAGCCAGTAAGGCACTGACTTCTGACTCCTGATTTCAGAATACTATCCTTGGGAAAACGTCTCGCTTTGAGTTGGTACCCCTAAACTGCCACTGCAGGCACAAACTGAGACTGTTGCAGAATCTGATAAAGACTTACCTCCGACTCCAATAGACAGATATGGCCACTATGCTTGAGGAAAGTGGTTTGGGCATGGGGAAAAATGCGCGCCAACCGCTTCACCTCATTCACCGAGGGCAGTAACCGATCGGCGGTGGACGCCACCAAAAGCACTGGTACTGTCACCTGGGCCAAGCGGACCGGACTGATTTGAAACTCTCTTAACAACGTCATCCGCCAAGCCGTTGTCTTTGGAGTCACCCGTTGCATCGACTGCAGCAGCGCCTGACGATTGGGCGTAGATATGCGGTCTAGGGCGGTTAAAAAGGGCAGTAGCCCCAGGGCGGCAAATGGGTATGTGATGCTCGGCACCCACTGGACTAGGGGCACCAAGCCCTGCCAAGGCTGACGGTTAAAGGACGAGGCTGGATTGATCAAAATCAATCGCTCAAATAGGTCTGGGCGATCGCCCATGACCTTCAGGGCCAAACAAGCGCCAAAGGACTCCCCACAGAGGTAAATCGGTCGCTGGGGCTGGGCCTGTTGTTCGATGGCAACTAATTCCACCAGACGTTTTACCAACCCCACCCAGTCCGTTGTGTCATCCTCTGGAATGCAAAAACAACGGGCATCGAAGGCGATGGCTAGTTCGGCCGTCTGACTTTGCAACGACAAATCACTGCCGTCCATACCCGGCAAAAAAATTAGCAGGGGAGCGCCGTTCTTGGCTTGGCTCCTAGCGGTCAGATGGATCCGGTGTGGTCGCATTGGCACCCTAGGTCAAGCCCTCCTCAAGTACTGTTCAAATTTGGCGTGGCTGATTCTCCCGCCTGCTTACTATGGTAGTGCGATCGCAAGTCCCAGGTCACTCTCAGGTCACTGTGAAATCCCTCTGAAATTACGGTGGGGTCACCGACCGGGAGGGTAATCCGGCAAGGGAGACCCAGCTGGGATTGAGTACCATACTAAAGGGGCCGTGAGGGCTGGTCAGTTCAATAATCGCTAAAGGTGATGAAACTAAGTCAGGCACTACTAATCGTTGGGGTAATCGTTGGTTTAGGGGCGCTGCTGACCTGGGGCTACCGGGCAGCCTCAGCACCCTTGCCGGAGGGGTTTCCGCCACCGACTGCCAAGGGAGAGATTGAACTAAAGCAGTATCCGGCCTATCGGGCGGCGACGGTGCAGGTGCGGGGCGACCTAGCCCAAGCCCCATCCCGTGGGTTTTCCCCCTTGTTTCGCCACATTAGCGACAATAATATTTCGATGACAGCTCCGGTGGAGACCCGGTACCCAGCGGCAACCCTACAGACGGGAGCGATCTCCGAGGGAGATGCGGCGGTTTCGTTTTTGTATCGCAATTTAGAGGTGGTGCCCCAGGCAGTGGCCCAAAATGTGCAGGTGGAGGATATGCCATCCATGGTGGTGGTCAGTGTCGGCATGCGGGGGGGCTATGGTTATGGGGTATATACGCGGGGAGTGCAGCAGCTCCAGGGGTGGTTGGCGGCCCATCCGGAGTATGGGGTGGCGGGACCCCCGCGACGGTTTTTCTATGATGGGCCGTTTATTCCCAATGGGTTAAAGCGCAGTGATATTCAGATTCCGGTAAAACGCAACTAGCGGTCTTTAATCGGAACGACCTGCCCCTGGCCTATCGCTCTCGGGCAATGCGCCAGCTCAATAAAATCACCGGCAACAATCCCACTAATAAAATCATCAGGGCAGGGGCCGATGCCTCCACCAGCCGTTCATCCGAGGCATATTGATACACCCTGATGGCCAGGGTATCAAAGTTAAATGGTCGCATCACCAGGGTGGCGGGGAGTTCTTTCATCACATCCACAAACACCAGCATGACCGCCGTGAGTAAACTGCTGGCCATGAGGGGGGTGTGGATTTTAACCAGGGTCTGGGTGGGAGAACAGCCTAGGCTACGGGCGGCATCGTCGATGGTGGGGCGGATTTTGCTCAAGCCCGATTCCACGGTGCCCAAGGCCACCGCCAGAAACCTGACTAAATAGGCAAAGATTAACGCCGTAATCGTCCCACTGAGAATGAGTCCTACATTGTTGCCGGTGGTGGCCTCAATCCAGGCCGATAGGCCTTTATCAAGTTTGACCACCGGAATTAAAATGCCGACGGCAATCACCGCACCGGGTACGGCATAGCCCATGGAGGCCAGGCGCACCCCTAGGTTCACAGCCCGTTGTTTACTTAATCGGGCCCCATAGCCCAGCACCAGGGCCACCACGACGGCAATGGCAGCGGTTAATCCAGCCAGGATTAGACTGTGCTGGGCGAGTTCTAAAAATCGGTTGTCTAGGGTTTCGTCTAGATGGGTGAGGGTCATGTGGGCTAGCAACCCACCGGGTAGCAGCAGCCCCAGGCCAATGGGGAGGGCACAGGCCACACAGGCCACCTGGGCCCGAATGCCGCTTAACCGATAGGCCTGGGGCCTCTGGATACTGTTTTTAGCCTGGTAATATTTGGCCTGCCGTCGGGACCACCGTTCTAGGACAATCAGGACCAAAATAAAGCTCATCAGCATGGCGGATAGCTGGGCGGCGGCGACTTGGGCCCCCATGCCAAACCAGGTGCGATAAATACCGGTGGTGAAGGTGCTGACGCCAAAGTAGTCCACGGTGCCAAAGTCGCTGAGGGTTTCCATCAAGGCTAGGGATAGCCCTGCGATAATGGCCGGTCGGGCTAGGGGGAGGGCCACCCGGAAAAAGCTACGCCAGGGGCCACACCCTAGGGAACGGCTGGCTTCTAGGGTGCATACTGACTGTTCTAAAAAGGCTACTCGAGCCAGCATGTAGACATAGGGATACAAGGTGAGGCTAAACATGGCAATGGCTCCACCCACCGAGCGCACTTCGGGGAACCAATAGTCGGAGGTGGATTGCCAGCCAAATAGCGATCGCAACCCCAGCTGCACCGGCCCATAGTAATCCAGCCAGTCCGTATAGGTGTAGGCCAACAAATAGGCCGGTGCGGCCAACGGTAGCAGCAACGCCCACTCAAATAGATGACTGCCCGGAAAGCGACACATGGTCACCAGCCAGGCGGTACTAATGCCCAACACCAGCACCCCCACCCCTACCCCCACCATTAAAATCAGCGAATGGGTAATGTATTGGAAGAGCACCGTTGATGCTAAGTGGCTAAATACGCCCTCACTGGGGGATAACACACTGCTCAACACCACTAAAATTGGGGATGCCACCAGCACAGCAATCAGCCACACTGCTAGGGTCCAACCGTTGATCCGGGGCAGATGGGCGATGGTACGGGGCATGTTAGTGGTCATGGGCAATGGGGGTTATCGGGTTGAAGGGCGGGTTTGAAGGACGGGTTGAATGGATTTGGGCCGTTGCTGATCCGAATCAGTATCCGAATCAGTAACAGTAATGGTTTGGCGTTGCTGATTCGAACTATGATTTCATCTGCAAGGTCTGGGCTGAGGGTAATGCTTTCAGATGGGTTCATCCCCGCAATCGGCAACGGCACTAATTTATTGTCAGCCATAGCTGACCGTTGCATCAACTAGAGCAGTTTTTCTTTCTCTTTTGCCTCCTCTTTTACTCCCTGTTTTGTCCTAAGCATGACCTCAAACGTTCTTATCATTGGCGGCAGTGGCCGCATCGGTCGTAGCGTAGCGAACGACTTGCTGCGCCACACCGAGGTGACCATGACCCTCACCGGTAGGCGATCCAAGCCAGCATTTGAGTTGCAGTCGCGGCAGCGGTATCAACGCCTGCCATTGGTGGACCAGGCTAAAGTGAGAGATGCGATCGCACAGCACGATCTAGTCATCCACTGCGCCGGACCGTTTCGCTCTAGGGACTTTAACATCCTGGCCCAGTGCATCGAACAAAAAAAAACCTACATTGATGTTGCCGATAGCCCCGACTATGTCCGTGAAGCCTTAGCCTTTAACACCGTAGCCCAAGCCGCAGGCGTAACCTGCATCGTCAGCACCGGAGTATTTCCAGGTATTTCCAACAGCATGGTGCGCCAGGGCATCGAGCAGTTAGACCAAGCCCACCATGTCCACCTGAGCTATTTAGTGGCAGGCTCCGGTGGAGCCGGGATAACGGTTATGCGTACCACCTTTACGGAACTGCAAACCCCCTTTGAAGCCAAGGTCAATGGCCAAACCATAATGATTAAGCCCTACAGCGAACGGGAAATCCTCTCTTTTCCAGAGCCCTACAACAAAGGAGCTGGCCTGTACTGGTTCAATACCGTTGAAGCGTTCACCTTAATCAAGTCATTCCCCCAACTGAACAGCGTCATCACCAAATTTGGCTCCCTCCCCGACGCCTACAACCACCTCACCGGTCTGATGACGTTTTTACCCTCCAGCTGGCTTCAGCAACCCACCACAATCGAGTTTCTCTCCCAGGTGAGCTATGCCATGACCCAGGTAACCGATCGCTTTAGCGGCACCGGCATTGCCATGCGCCTAGCCATTCAGGGCTATCACCAGGACCAAGCCGTCACCTATTTAGCCACCGCCACCCACCCGGATACAGCAGAGGCGGCTGGCTACGGCACCGGTAGTGTCGCCCAGTTGTTATTGACTGGGCAAATTACTCAACCAGGGGTACGGCCAGTGGAACAAGTACTGCCAACAACTCTCTTTGAAAAGACACTGGCAGAACGGGGATTAACCATTGAGCGAGCCATACATCCAGAGAGCCTACATCCAGAGAGCCTACATCCAGATAAGTAGGGGATGCCAATTATGCCTACTGCTTTCACCACCGCCAGATCTTCGCCAGCTTGACGAAGTCCAATCATGAGCCATGGACTAATGGGCAATGGACTCGTTGAGGCAAAATCATACCGGAAGTCAGCAATGGCAAAGAATCTAAACCACGTCCAAGTTGAAACCTGGAGGTTTCCCACGAAAAAAACTACAGTTCTGGACGTGGACAAAGTTTAATACAATTGGAGAAAGCTCTATTTGGGTACCAACTCAAAGCGGGACGTTTTCCCAAGGATAGTATTCAGAAGTCAGAAGTCAGGAATCAGGGCCTCACTGGCTTCTGGCTCCTGGTTCCTCACCTAGCCAGGATTTTCCGATTTAAGTTGATACCCCTCTATTTGGCCTGGAACTCAAGATGTCATGACTAGCATGCAGATCAAATCTGATCTAACGCCTCTGACCGTGGACTTATCATCGCTGATGTCCCAAGCCAAGATGACAGATGAGCAGTTCTATGGATTTTGCCGGTCAAATCGAGATTTGCGTATTGAGCGGACAGCGACCGGTGAAGTAATCGTTATGCCTCCAGCATTTTCAGATACTGGCAATCGGAACCTTAAAATTGCCCAGCAGGTGGCAAATTGGTCCGATCAAAATGGTACAGGTGAGGTGTTTGACTCCAGTTCAGGGTTTACCCTACCCAATGGTGCAACTAGATCGCCCGATGTTGCCTGGGTAAAACTGGAGCGATGGAATGCACTGTCGCAAGAGCAGCAGGCATCGTTTGCGCCAATTTGTCCTGACTTTGTTGTGGAGTTACGTTCTGCCAGCGATGCCATTACAACATTACAGGAGAAGATGGAGGAATACATCGACAACGGCGCAGCATTAGGACTACTGGTTAACCGCAAGAGTCGTACTGTACATATCTATCGTCCTGGTCAGTCACCTGAAATTTTGACAGATCCTGATAGCGTTAACTGCGATCCTGAATTACCAGGCTTTTCACTTCAGATGGCTAAGGTTTGGTAAACCATATTGTTAGTTCAATGTAGTACACTTGTGCCGACTATCCTTTCGTCTCTCCAAACAGCATTTAACCCACGGTTTTTCTAAAAGAAGGTCCTGTTTTTCGTGGCAATAGACACCTACTATTAAAGGCTATGAACTAGTTGTTATGGGCGTACGGCTTGAAGATTTTTCGGGACGTACCGTTTATCCCTGTCACAGCCTGGCTTATGAAGATCAAGGCATGATGGGAATGGTCGAAATCTCTTAAAGAAATGAGTGATCGGCCAGGATCGATTCCCTATGGGAAGCATTAAAATTTTTTATGAAGAGACTGTTGTATACAATGGGTCACCTAGGGTTTATGGGCGCTTTCGACCTTCTATTGACCTCAGTCAATTTTGTCTAAGTTCAGAACAATGACTTTTCTTCTAGAGAAATTACTTAGGTGAAACTTGCAAGCACATCTTAATAAACAGTTATTCAAATAAGACTGCTATCTCCATTACAGTCAAGGCCCCTAAAAATAGGGTAATTTAAGGATTCGTTGACAAACGGGTTCTACCATGGCAACAGCACAACCACCTCGACATAAGCACATTGTTTTAACCTCTCACCCAGGTAACTTTGGTCAAGATGCCATCGCAATCAAGTGGGGGGAGACTGACCCCAATGAACGGGGACCCATCATTGCCACCCTATGGAACCGCGCCCATCGCAATGTGATTGGCACCCATTCCGGGGGCTATGCGGTGTATCGAGCGTTGGCCATTGCCAGTGGTAGTCTGGAGCGCGATCACCGGGCTGATCTGACCAATACTGCACCGACGGTGTCCATTGGCCCCCATCCTAGCTGGACAGAGCCGGACAAAATTATTTCCTTGGACCCATTTGGGGCATTGGATAATGGGCTGTTTGCCGACTTGCAAGCAGAGGGTTACGACATTCGTCCCTCCATTGCCATTACTAAAGCCCACATCAATATTCCAGAACTCCAAGATGGGGTTAATCAAGGACGCATCAAGGTGGATGGCAAAATCCTCAAGGCGGGGGGAGAATTAGTAGCTACTAAAGCCGCCATCGAGCCCGTGTGGCATCTGCCGGGGATTGCGAAGCGGTTTGATGTCAAGGAAAGTGACCTCCGTCGCACGCTGTTTGAGCAAACTGGAGGCATGTTTCCAGAGCTGGTCACTCGCCCCGATCTGCAGGTGTTCTTGCCCCCCATTGGTGGCCACACGGTCTACATTCTGGGGGATGTTGAGGCCATTACGGATCCGGACCGTCCTTTGTCCGTTAGGATTCACGATGAGTGTAATGGCTCTGATGTGTTTGGCTCTGACATTTGTACCTGTCGGCCCTATTTAGTCCATGGCATTGAGGTGGCGCTGGCAACGGCCCAGGCCGGTGGTGCTGGGGTGATTATTTATTCTCGTAAAGAGGGGCGTGCCCTGGGGGAGGTGACTAAGTTTTTGGTGTATAACGCCCGCAAACGCCAGGTAGGGGGTGATCGCGCCGATACTTACTTTACCCGGACTGAATGTGTGGCCGGGGTGCAGGATATGCGGTTTCAGGAGCTGATGCCAGATGTGATGCACTGGCTGGGGATGACGCGCATCGACCAGTTTGTGTCCATGAGTAATCTGAAATATGACGCGGTTACCCAGTCGGGGATTGAAATCGTGGAGCGGATCTCCATCCCCGAGGAGTTAATTCCAGCGGATGCCCAGGTGGAAATGAAGGCAAAGAAGGCAGCGGGATACTATACCGAAGGCGAGGTGCCGGATGAGGCGGCATTGACCCAAACGGTTGGTCGACAATATGACGATGTCTGAGGATCGGTCATGACACCAGCAGAACAGGCGGCCATTGCCTATTTACGACAGCCCCAGGCAATTCGCGATCGCACCCACCAACTGTTTCAACTGTGCCAAGCTAATAAGTTAGAGCATTTCACCTGCAATCTCGACCGCTTAGATCCGGTGGCGGAGTATGTGGTCGAAACCACTCAGCAGCTGTATCCCGACTTTGATGTTCCCTTCCACAGTCGTTGGCGGCACTTTGGCCCAGCGCGATTGAGCCCTCCCTTAAGCCCCCGTGGGAATGAGGGACAGCCAGCGGTTGATCAAGCGTCTGCCAAAGCCCAACTCGACCTTGCCATGGTCAGTGTCCTCTTAGATGCTGGAGCCGGGAGCCAGTGGCGCTATCAGGACTGTGGCACCCATGAGGTCTTGGCCCGTTCCGAAGGGTTGGCCGTTGCTAGTTTGCGGGCCTTTGAGCGAGGTTTCTTTTCGTCGGATACTGTATCGCTGCATCAGGTCGATGCCCCTGGCATCCAACAACTGGCCATAGGCGATCTGGTGCAAGTTTTCCAGGTTAGGGATGACAATCCGATTGTGGGTCTATCCGGTCGACTCACGCTGTTGCATCAGCTCGGTGCTGCCCTGGCCAGTCAGCCAGAGCGCTTTGGCTCCGGTGCTGCCCGCCCCGGCAATCTATTGGACTATTTAATCCAGCGCTATGGCTACACCGTGGATGCGGGCCATCTGCTGACGGAGGTCCTAGAAAGCCTTAGCTCTATCTGGCCCGGTCGCGCCACCCTGGGTGGGACGAATCTGGGCGATGTTTGGTCCCATCCAGGGCTGACGGAAACAGGGCCAGGGACAAATCTGGTGCCATTTCACAAGCTTTCCCAATGGTTAACCTATTCCTTGGTGGAACCGTTAGCCGTCGCTGGGGTGACGGTGACAAATCTCAATGCTCTCACTGGATTGGCGGAATATCGCAACGGTGGTCTATGTGTGGATTTAGGCTTGCTGGTTCCCAAACATCCTGGGGTGACCAGTCAGTCGCATCTACCGGGTTCCCCTGTGATTGTGGAATGGCGAGCCTTAACGTTGACCATGTTGGACATGATTGGAGCCCGGGTCCAACAGTTGCTCAACAAATCCCCTGAAGAACTTCCTTTGATCAAAGTATTGGAAGGAGGTACCTGGGCCGCCGGGCGACGCATTGCTAAACAGCTAAGACCCTCGGGGGTGCCACCCATTGCAATTGAAAGTGATGGCACGGTGTTTTAGACGTCTTCTGCTTGATAACTTTTCCTTTGGTAAGCCGTGCCCAGCCTGCGGTATTCTCCCCATTCTCTTTTTTGACCCTTCAAGGTTTCATCTACATGGATAAACTAGTAACCCGCATTGACCATCCCTTGGTGCAGCATAAGCTCACCCTGATGCGTCAAAAAGAGACGAGTACCGCTAAATTTCGACAGCTATTAGAAGAGATTAGTCTGTTGTTGGCCTATGAGGTGACCCGGGAGCTGCCCATGGCAATGGTGCCCATTGAAACGCCCTTTGCAGCTACAACATCGCCCATGTTAGCGGGCAAAAAGCTGGTGTTGATTTCCATTATGCGGGCGGGCCAGGGGATTTTAGACGGGATGCTAAAGCTAATTCCCTCGGCTCGGGTGGGGCACATTGGCCTTTACCGCGATCCTCGGATGCTGATGCCGGTGGAATATTACTTTAGGGTACCTGATGATGTCAGTGAGCGGGATATGCTGATTGTGGACCCGATGATGGCTACGGGCAATACTGCGATCGCAGCCGTCCATCGCCTCAAAGAAACCCGTCCCCAGTCCATTAAGTTTGTCTGTCTCTTGGCAGCCCCAGAAGGCATTAAAGCATTTCACGAAGAACATCCCGATGTGCCTGTATTTACTGCCGCCATTGACGACAAACTCGACGAACACGGCTACATTTTGCCAGGTTTAGGAGATGCCGGAGATCGGATGTTTGGCACTCAATAAAGCTAATAAATCCCCTCCTGGGCGGGATGCCCAACGGGCGGGGTGGGTCTCCCCTCCTGGGAGGGGTGCCGAAGGCGGGGTGGGTCTCCCCTCCTGGGAGGGGTGCCGAAGGCGGGGTGGGTCTCCCCTCCTGGGAGGGGTGCCGAAGGCGGGGTGGGTTAACCGTTAGCGCTATCTGTCGAGAACCCACCCCGTTGCCCCTCCCAGGAGGGGAAAGTTGTTGGTAGCTTGTTCAGTGTTGTATTTGACCTTTAACTGATAGGAAGTGACTATCATGAAACAACTGAGAAGTTATATTGCTGGTGAGTGGGTCTCCCCTCCTGGGAGGGGTGCCGAAGGCGGGGTGGGTTCCCCTCCTGGGAGGGGTGCCGAAGGCGGGGTGGGTTCCCCTCCTGGGAGGGGTGCCGAAGGCGGGGTGGGTTCCCCTCCTGGGAGGGGTGCCGAAGGCGGGGTGGGTTAACCGTTGGCACTATCTGTCGAGGACCCACCCCGTTGCCCCTCCCAGGAGGGGAAAGGTGTTGGTTGGCTTGTTCAGTGTTGTATTCGCCCTTTAACTGCTAGAAAATAACTATCATGAAACAACTGAGAAGTTATATTGCTGGTGAGTGGGTCTCCCCTCCTGGGAGGGTTGCCGAAGGCGGGGTGGGTTCCCCTCCTGGGAAGGGTGCCGAAGACGGGGTGGTTCCCCTCCTGGGAGGGGTGCCGAAGGCGGGGTGGGTTAACCGTTGGCACTATCTGTCGAGAACCCACCCCGCCGCCCCTCCCAGGAGGGGAAAGGTGTTGGTTGGTCTGTTCAGTGTTGTATTTGACCTTTAACTGCTAGGAAATAACTATCATGAAACAACTGAGAAATTATATTGCTGGTGAGTGGCACCTCTCCAAAACCACCGATTATCTCGATGTCATTAACCCCGCTACCAACGATGTTCTGGCAGAAGTTCCCCTATCCTTAGCTAGTGACCTGGATCAAGCTGTTACCATGGCCAGTGAGGCCTTTACTGCCTGGCGACGGGTTCCTCCCACCGAGCGCATTCAATATCTCTTTAAACTCAAAACTCTTCTAGAAGAACACCGGGATGAGATTGCCAAAACTATCACCGTAGAATGTGGCAAAACCTTAAAAGAATCCGAGGGAGAATTGCAACGGGCGATTGAAAATGTGGAAGTTGCCTGTGGTATTCCCATCCTGATGCAGGGGGTAAACTCAGAAGACATTGCCCAGGGCATTGATGAAATCATGATTCGTCAGCCCTTAGGTGTAGTTGGCATTATTGCCCCCTTTAACTTTCCGGCGATGATTCCCTTTTGGTTTTTTCCCTACGCCATTGCCTGTGGCAACACCTGCATCATCAAGCCATCGGAGAAAGTGCCCCAAACGATGCAACGGATTACAGAGCTGATTCACCAAACGGGATTACCGGCTGGGGTGGTGAACCTGGTGCATGGCAGTAAGACCGTTGTGGATGCCCTGCTGGATCATCCAACGGTTAAGGCCATTAGCTTTGTGGGGTCTAGTCCGGTGGCGCGCTATATCTACAGCCGAGCAGCGGAGACTGGCAAACGGGTGCAGTGCCAGGGGGGAGCAAAAAATCCGGTGGTGATTTTGCCCGATGCCGATCTGGAGATGACGACTCGGATTGTGGCGGATAGTGCCTTTGGTTGTGCTGGTCAGCGATGTTTGGCAGCGTCCCTGGCGATTACAGTGGGTTCGGTTAAGGCTGATTTTACCGATGCCATGGTGTCCGCCGCCCAGCAGCGAGTGGTGGGCAATGGTCTGGATGATGGGGTACAGATGGGGGCGGTGATTAATCAGGGGAGTTGCGATCGCATCCAAACCCTAATCCAAAAAGGTATTGACGAAGGCGGCAACCTGCTAGTCGATGGTCGCGATCCCCAAATCCCCGGCCATGAACAAGGCAACTTTATCCGCCCCACCCTGCTACAGGACATTCCCCTCCAAGGAGATGTGGCAACGACTGAAATCTTTGGCCCGGTATTGGGCCTACTCCATGCCAATACCCTGGATGACGCCATTACCCTGGTAAACCAAAGCCGCTGGGGTAATATGGCCTGCCTCTTTACCAACTCAGGAGCGGCCGCTCGCAAGTTTCGCTACGAAGCCGCCGCAGGCAATATCGGCATCAACATTGGCGTCGCCGCACCCATGGCGTTCTTTCCCTTTAGCGGTTGGAAAGAGAGCTTTTATGGAGACCTCCACGGTCAAAGTCAGCATGCTGTCGAATTCTTTACCCAAACAAAAGTTGTCGTCGAACGCTGGCCCAAAGAATGGTCAAGACAGTTTTAAGCGCAACCCATGAAGTTGTTATGATTACCCTAGCTAAAACCATGGGCTTAATTTTTAACAACTCCTAAGTATTAGGCCAGACAAGCTATCAGCTGTTGCCGGATATCATCAGCCTTAAGGTGCCGCTCAATAAACACAACCTGGTTTCGAGGAGGGTGCGCCATTCTTCCCCTCAAATACCACGAATGTGACTGATAGTTCATTGAACAACCCAGTAAAAAAGTGATTGACCAAGCCAGTCGGTAACTTATCGACCGCTTGCTTTTAGAACGCCTCTCTCTAGCGGGCATTGCCTGTGTGACCCAGGTCTCTGAGCAATGATTACAAACCTACGTCAACGAGAAATAGGCTCAGATGTCCCGGCAAGTGCTGGTGACACCCAAAAAAAGGGAGGCTTTAGCAACCCATTACTCCCGTATAAGAATTAAGGGAATCACAAACAAGAAACAAGCAAAAAGGAAAAATAAACTACCTAAGAGACTTAATATATCTCCCAATCTAATACTTGCCGCCACAAAAAAGCTCGCCGACAGGATGAATAAAGCCCATCCCCAAAGCTGAAACTTCAGTTCGGTCTTCTGAACGCGATTACTATGTCGTGACATTTAGAGATGATCCCCAAAACTACTCATACCCTTCCGTAGACCTTTCACTACTCGTCTAGATTTCTGCGTATCATAATGCAGCTTTCTAAGAGCAATGGTAGGAATAAAAATTCTATCAGATTTATGAGGGTAAGGATGCAGATTTAGCCAGGGCACCGCCTACCAGTGGGGAGGTAGCGTTTTTGCAACGATTCACTTATCTTCAGTCCGACAATGGTTGACTCAGAGCAATACAGTTGCCTTCACTATCTTCAAACTCCGCCACCCAGCCAAGCTCACCAATGGCTGTTTTTGGATACAACACTTTTCCGCCTGCAGCTACCGCATTAGCAAGCGTTTCATCTATGTTGTCAGTATCAAAGTAAACTCGAACTCCTTGTGTGCCTGGAACATAGCTATCCCCTTTAGCTAAAGCACCAGACGCACCAGATGCTCCCTCCAACGAGGGAAAGTTAGCCATTTGGTTGCCGTCAACGTCAACACGCTCGAACTGGCAACCAAAAACCGCGCTGTAGAAAGCGATCGCACGATCTAGGTCATTGACCGGAATCTCAAAATAGTAAACGGTTGGGCGCATAATATCTGACTTTATAAGGGCACCTCGATTAATTCAATTTTGTCGCAAAAAGACTCATTATATGCGTTGCGAAATGCGATCGCACCTAAATTTAATCAAGCCGCATTGGAACCTAAAGACCAAACAGTAACGTGTCTGCATTCTACCTCATGGGCAATAAATTATCATCTGATAGCTAACTTCCTTCGCGTTGAGCGATCATCTCTAACCTCTGTCCATGAAATACATTCAAAATCTCTATGAGCTTAGGTCGGCCCATCAGCTCGTATGCTGCTTGCATGAGATCGCGAGCTTGGTTCGTTCTAGCTCGATTTTCTTCTTTGCTTTGTTTATCCCAGTACCACAGGCAACGCCCTTCCTCTAACATTGCAACTGCTTGTTGGCTTTGCTCTGCACTTAGATGAGCAGCAGGGATAATACTCAAGCCAGTTTTAGACTCAATTCCAACGGGTCTACCATCATGAAGATTGAATCCATTGTCGGCAATGAATTGCTTATATCAAGTTGTCGAGAAGGCCCACAATATCTATTTCTGCACAATCTTAAAATCACAAGGTATGCAGCTTATTTTCTCTGGTCATATATTGTGGCTATTCAATCTGACTTGATATTAAACCGTGGTTTCCACAATTGAGCACATTCTAGATATTCACGATAGGTTTCAGCATCGAAATCTCTTGCTATCCATGCTTCACAATCTTCTATAGCATCATCAAACCTAGCATTAATCATATCTAAAATACTGTCATAGATAACCATGGATGATGGATCGGCATTGTAAAAGTAACCCACTCCGCGAAACCCTAAAGCTGGGTCATCCAGTAATAGCCCCCAATGTTGACCTGCCGTATCAGTGGTAAAACAAGTGAGGAACTCTGGGAGATCCATGTAATATTGATCGTAAACCAACCAATAGAACTCTGTGTGTGCATGTTCAGGTCTGGTAAAACTACCTTGAGCAAGGTCTAACAAGCACTGAAGTGGACCAGTCGGGTATAAATTTAAAAGAGAACTCCAAAAATCTTCTTGTTCATCGGTTGATAGCGACAAGATAAAATCACCTAATGCAAAAAAAGAATCGGGAAATTCAATCTCATTAAGCCTATATATTTCCTGTAGTTGTTCTTGATAAAGTTCTTTTAGCTGACTCATGATATCTCCAAACATTGAGACGCTAACTCTTTAAGCGTTTCTAGTCACCATAACAATTAGTAGGTAGAAATGTTCCGCCTATCTACCCAAATTTGGAGTGACTGGACAGTGCGAAGTTCATCTCTAACTGGTGAAAGTCTCTAAAAAAGAACATCCCAGTACCCAAACGGTCTGGAATGTCCGAAACTGGCTGAAACCATTACAATCAGCCAGTTCCATTATGGAGT
>NZ_JAYGIG010000013.1:0-75793 GCF_034932105.1 Leptothoe sp. PORK10 BA2
TCACTGAGTTTGATGCGACCCTTGGGCTTGCTCAAGGAGGTTACCAATTCCTATATTTGGATTACGCTAGCTGATAATCTCTGTAACCTGGGAAAACTCTCTAATTTTTTAAGCCTGAGTAGTTACATCTAAAGGCAAATTGGCAGCACTGTCTAGGGGCAAACAAAAAAGAGAATACAAAGACAGCAAGGGTATTCTTCTAGACTTGCTAATTTAATCAATAAGCTAAAAACCTATAGCTACCGTTATGGCCGCAGTAGCATTTCTACCCCCCAAACATTTGGAACAAATCATGAGTACAAAGTTTAGCTGGGACTCAATCCAACATGACTGGTTTGCCAATATTCGTGGGGATCTCTTGGCTGGCATTGTCGTCGCCCTGGCCCTGATTCCAGAAGCGATCGCATTTTCCATTATTGCCGGTGTGGATCCCAAAGTCGGCTTATATGCCTCCCTCACCATGGCCGTCACCATTGCCTTTGTGGGCGGTCGTCCTGGCATGATCTCGGCCGCCACCGGGGCCATGGCATTACTCATGATCGAATTGGTTAAAAACCACGGCGTGGAATACCTATTTGCCGCCACCCTATTAACAGGTGTTTTGCAGATCGTTTGGGGCTTTTTGAAAGTAGGCCGCCAAATGAAATACGTCCCCAGGGCTGTGCTAGTAGGGTTCGTCAATGCCCTAGCCATTTTGATCTTTATGGCCCAGCTACCCGAATTTGGCGGCCAGGGATTCACCATGTATTTCGCCGTGGCCCTCGGGTTAGCCATCATCTATGTGTTGCCCCGCCTGACCAAGCTGGTGCCGTCTCCCCTCGTCGCCATTGTGGTCCTCACCACAATGGGCATGGCCGCCAATGGCAACTTTGCCGATGGTCCTTTTGCCGCCCTCGGCGATCTAGCCGCTCCCTTTAGCAATTTGCCCACCATCCAAGATAAAGGGGACCTGCCCACCACCCTACCGATATTTCACATTCCCCAGATACCCTTTAACTTTGAAACCCTCAGTATTCTGCTGCCGGTGGCCTTGACACTGTCCGCCGTGGGGCTGCTGGAGTCGTTCCTCACCGCATCGGTGATCGACGATATGACCGACACCAATAGCGATAAAAACCAAGAAGCCAAAGGGCAGGGCATTGCTAATCTGGTCACCGGATTTTTTGGTGGCATGGCCGGCTGTGCCATGATCGGTCAGTCAGTGATTAACATTACCTCCGGCGGTCGCCAGCGGCTATCCACGCTCAGTGCTGGTGCGCTGCTATTTTTCTTTATTTTGGCCATGGGCCAGTGGGTCAGCCAAATCCCCATGGCGGCCCTCGTAGCCGTGATGATCATGGTCTCCGTCAGCACCTTTAACTGGGCATCCATTACCGACATCCGCCAGCTGCCTAAGAGCGAAACCACCGTGATGATAGTGACGGTCATTACGACGATTATTACCCATAACCTAGCCATCGGAGTGATTGTCGGCATTGCCCTCAGTTCTTTGTTCTTCTCCCGTAAGATTGCCAAAATCATCCGCATTGATACAGAACTCAAGGGAAATGACCGGATTTACTATGTCAACGGCCAGCTGTTCTTTGTCTCGGTTAATCATTTTTTGAGTACCTTTGACTTCCATGAAGAGTTAGACAGCGTTGTGATTAACCTCTCTAACTCCCACCTATGGGATCAGTCCGCCGTCATAGCCATTGATAAAGTAGTTCTGAAATTTCGTGCTAAAGGCATTGATACCACACTGATTGGCATGAACGAAGCCAGTGAATCCCTGGTGGAGAAGTTGGCAGTGCACAATAAGCCTGAAAAGCTGAAGAATATGTCTGCCCATTAAACGCCTGCCATCGTCAGGGACATCGTGTTTCAGCCATTAAGGGCCGCCCTTAATGGGATCGGTATTGGGATCGGTATATTGAATCCATTCCCCTGCAAAATGGTAGGGTGGGCACTGCCCACTATTCCCAATGAACGCCCCCCTCGCAATGGCCAAACAACGCCTGGATATGTACCTCGTAGAGCAAGGGCTGTGCGAATCGCGGCAGCAGGCTCAGCGGTGTATCCGAGCCGGTGAAGTGAAGGTGAATGAAGCGGTGATTGATAAGCCGGGCACACCGATTAAACCCGATGCGGTGGTGGTGCTGAAGCAAAAGTCGCCCTATGTGTCACGGGGTGGGGAGAAACTGGCGAAGGCGTTGACTGCATTTGGGCTGGAGGTGGCCGGGCGCATCTGCCTAGATGGTGGCATCTCCACGGGGGGCTTCACAGATTGCCTGTTGCAAAACGGGGCCAAGCAGGTCTATGGAATCGATGTGGGCTATGGCCAGGTTGCCTGGAAGCTGCGTCAAGACCCCCGTGTGGTGCTGCGAGAACGCACTAACCTACGCCACCTGACGTCAGAAGAGTTATATGAAGAAAACGCCCAGCGGCCTGACCTGGGGGTGATGGATGTGTCGTTTATTTCCTTGGTAAAAGTTCTCCCTGCGTTTTGGAACCTGATGACGGGGGTAAGGGAATGTGTTTTGTTGGTCAAACCCCAGTTTGAGGTGGGCAGAGAGAAAATCGGTAAAAAAGGTGTGGTGAGAGATCCGAAAGACCATGCGGAGGCTATCTGGCAGGTTTATGGGGCTGCGCAGCAGCTAGGATGGCATGCCCAAGGTCTGACCTGGTCACCCATTCGTGGACCGGCTGGTAATACTGAGTATTTACTCTGGCTGGCGGCTGACGGTGAAGATATGGGTTTAAGTGAGGATATGGTCCTAAAGCTGACTCAGAATGCCTGCAGTTCGTTGAACAGTTGACCAGAGCTACAATATCTAAGGGTTGATGATTATCTGTAGCTAGCCGCTAAAAGCCCCATCAAGCACGGGTATATTGATGGCAAAGCCTATAGGATGAGACTTTTGCTTTAGAGAGTATTGACTTCACAGGTACCTTTGCTGAGCGTTACGAAGATGTTGCCCTAGAACCTTAGCGCCAACCTGGATATGCTGACACTGTTATGGCCATAGACACAAAACTGGGGATAGACCTCAGCTCTTAGTTAATCCAGTCCTTGGCCCGCTCCACTGCTCGCTGCCAAGTTTCAAAATTATCTTGGGTCGCTGTTTGTCCCGGCCCCGGTTCAAAGGTTTTATCAATCTTGCGACTATTTACCAGGGCTGTATAGTCATCCCAGAAACCCACCGCCAGCCCTGCAGCAAAGGCTGACCCCTGGGCTGTCGCATCCAGCACTGCCGGACGCTCCACCGGAATCCCCAACACATCCGCCTGATACTGCATCAAAAAGTCATTGTTACAGGCACCTCCATCCACCTTTAGTGTGGTGATGGGGGTGCCACTGTCGTCATTAATCGCCGTCACTACTTCTCGGACCTGGTTAGCAATGGCTTCTAACACTGACCGTACCATGTGGGCCTTGGTCACCCCTCGGGTAATGCCCAAAAATGCACCCCGAGCCCCCATATCCCAGTGGGGAGCCCCCAAACCACTGAGGGCAGGTACAAAATAAACACCGCCATTATCCTCAACGGAGGTGGCCAAGGGCTCACTATCGGCAGCGCTGTCAATAATCTGCAATCCATCTCGCAACCACTGGATGCAGGCCCCGGCGGTGAACATACTGCCTTCTAATCCATAGCCCAGATCATAGCTGCCGTCTGCTTTGGCGGTGGTCCAGCCGATGGTGGAGAGTAGCTGGTTTTTGGATCGGACGATTTCCCCTCCGGTGTGGGCGACTAAGAATGCGCCGGTGCCGTAGGTGCATTTGAGTAGGCCGGGGCGATCGCAACCATGGGCAAATAAGGCTGCCTGCTGATCACCCAAAATCGCTGCAATGGGAATCTCTACCCCCAGCAAACTTGGGTCCGTGTAGCCAAAAATTCCCTGGCTGGGTTTGATGTCTGCCAGTAGCGATCGCGGCACCCCAAACCTATCCAAAAGGGTTTCATCCCACTGCTGTGTCGCCAGGTTCATTAATAACGTACGGCTAGCATTACTATGATCCGTCGCGTGGACCTTGCCACCCGTTAGATTCCACAAGGCCCAGGTGTCGATGGTGCCCGCTAGGATATTGTCCAAAGTCTTGTCTGATAATTGGGGCTGAGTTTTATCCAGCAGCCACCGAAGCTTTGTGCCTGAAAAGTAAGCATCGAGAAAGAGGCCGCTGCGCTCGTAAATATCGGCTTTATAGTCCGCCAGGGTGATACACATTTCCGCGGTGCGTCGATCTTGCCAAACGATGGCCCTATGCAAGGGCTCACCCGTCGTTTTATCCCACAGTAGACAGGTTTCCCGCTGCACCGTCAGACCAATGGCGGCAATATCCCTGGCGTTGACCTGGGCCTCTGCAATGGCTTTTTTCATGGCCCATTGCACAGCTTGCCAAATTTCGACCGCATCATGTTCCACCCAACCGGGCTGAGGATAGTACTGGGTCAGTTCCCTATAGGCTTGGCCCACAATGTCCCCTGCTTGGTTAAACAGGATGGCACGGTTACCGGTGGTGCCTAAGTCCAGGGCCATGACGTACTGTGACATGGGGAAAGATCTAACGAAAGAACTCCACCCATTGTGTCGCGGGTTTTCTGGTGTGGAAGGAAATGTGGGAAGTCTTACGGGAAATTAATAAAGGTTAGGAAAAGAGTATTGGTGGGGATGGGGGTAGCCCAAAACTGTCTATGCAATGAAAAAGAGGATGCGTGGCCGCACTCCTCTATGTTTTTGAGTATTGATTTGTTGTTGCTAATTTGGAAGATGGAACGCTCCGTTAGAAATGCCATCAGGCAGCATTTTCCAGATAGAACCAGGTTCGGATTAGCGAAGCTTTGATTTTTTAAACTAACGCTTACTTGACGGCTAGATCGGCCCAATGGGTGAATTTTTGTCAGGTGAGGAGGAGTGATGGAGTGGGACCACAATGGGAACCCAGCGCCTTAATCGTCCTGTTCTAGTAATCGGGATAGTTGGCCACGGATGGCATCTAGCTTTTTGTCCACTTTGGGCACGGTGAGTAGGCGTACTTCCACCTCGGCGATGTTGTCGATGCGGGTGGTTTTTTCCCACAGCTTACGCTCTACCTCAGACTCAGATTCGTAACGAAACGTAATGGTAGTGTCGGTCACTTCCAAAATTTCCACATTTTTAAACCAGCCACTGCTGCTTTTTACATACAGCCACACGCTGCCTTGGCCAACGAGTTCTTTGAGCTTTTTTTCCATATGACAAAATTCCCCAGACACTGCACAGGTCGACAAGAGATAATGCTGTCTTTTCTTAAGATTGATTTTATAATCTTAGCACTTTGAAAAGTTATATGTAGGCTAAAAAATAAATGTTCTATGATTTCAAAACTTTTCTGAGATGATTAATGGACTCCGTCCATTAATTGTTGCCAGGGAAAAATGATGTGACGGTCTATTCTCTGCCTGGGGTAACGGCGGAGATCGGAATGTATTTTGTGAGTACTTTTCTAGATGTAAAAACGATTTTTTTCTGTTCAACCAGAGCCCTTGTGCTGTCCCTGGGGGAAGTGGCGGCGATGGTGCTGCTTTGGGGGCAGATGCAATATGGCCTAACCTGATCGATCCGGTCGTAGGCGCGGGACACATTGCACAGATTGTGGCTATGCTCCATAAAGGCCAGGGTGGGTGAGAAAACCCATGGGGCCAGGTTTGAAATTCGTTCCTAAAAATGTGTGCCTGTGCCTTTTTGCTGAGTTTGCAGAATAGGGCAAGGACAACGTTGGTCCAATTGCTAAATCAGGCTGAATAGGATAGCGTAATCTACTGTAAACCCTTATGAATTAAACGTTTTACATGTCCAGAGTTAGGGTTTCTCTGTGGCAGCGCTTACAGGTTTAAGCTTGGGCAGGGTTTAGCAAAAAAACATCAGCGGATTTTAATTATTATATTCATGCAATTTTGAGGCTCAGTAGAGGCAACTTGGCAAAGGGGTTGTCTCCGCTGAGTCCTATTTGGTTTGAAAGCCCCAATTAACCGCTGTTTAGAAAACTACAGGAGAAATCAATATGAAATCTTCCTTGGTGATCCTCTATCACCGTGAACCCTATGATGAAGTAACGGAAAATGGCAAGATTTACTACCGTGAAAAGCAGAGTCCAAACGGAATTATACCCACGCTAAAGAGCTTTTTTGCCAATGCGGATCAGAGTACTTGGGTGGCGTGGAAACAAATTGCCGAGGCGGAGCATGAAGACTTTATTGATCGGGTGACCATGGAAGGGGGGAGCGATAGTTGCGTTGTTAGGCGTATCCCCCTCAATGCTGATCAGGTGCGTAACTTTTATCACATCACCTCCAAAGAAGCATTTTGGCCAATTTTGCACTCGTTCCCCGAGCATTTTACCTATGACAGCTCGGACTGGGAAAACTTCCAAAATATTAACCGTCTATTTGCTGAGGCTGCCTGTGAGGATGCTGCCGATGATGCCCTGATCTGGATCCACGATTACAATCTCTGGCTCACCCCCTTCTACATCCGCCAAAAGATGCCCCATGTGAAGATTGCCTTCTTCCACCACACCCCCTTCCCGGCGGCGGATGTGTTTAATATTCTCCACTGGCGAGATGCGATTATTGACAGTTTGCTGTGCTGCGACCTCTGTGGTTTTCACATTCCTCGCTATGTGCAGAATTTTGTGTCGGCTGCCCGTAGCTGCCGCGAGGTGGATATTGTGGAGCGCATCCCTGTGCCGGAGGCCTTTACTAAGACGGGCACCGCATTGGCTGAGCCTGAAATGGTGACTAAGCTCCGTTACAAAGGCCGCATTGTGACCATTGATGCTTTTCCCGTGGGGACCAGTCCCCAAAAGATTCATGATGTGGTGATGCGTCCCTCGATCCAAGAGCGGGTGAAGGTACTGCGGGCTGAAATTGGTGATAATACGCTGATCATGTCTGCTGGTCGAGTGGACTATGTCAAAGGGGCCAAGGAAATGCTGGCCTGTTTCGAGCGACTATTTGAACAGAGCCCGCAGTATATCGGTAAGGTGAATCTGATGATGACGGCGGTGAAGGCCGCTAAGGGCATGCGAGTTTATCGTATTGCCCAGGAGCAAATTGAGCAGATGGTGGGCCAGATCAACGGTCGCTTTGGCACTCTCAACTGGACGCCCGTACAGCTGTTTACTGAGCCCCTACCTTACGATGATCTGATGGCGCTCTATAAGGCGGCGGACATTTGCTGGATCTGTCCGTTGCGGGATGGGCTGAACCTGGTGGCCAAGGAATATGTGGCAGTGCACAACGGTGAGGACGGTGTTTTAATCCTGTCGGAGTTTACGGGGTCTGCCGTGGAGCTACCCGATGCCCTGTTGACCAATCCCTATTCGTCCAAGCGGATGGATGAACGTATTCATGAGGCGTTGGCAATGTCGGCTGAGGAACAGGCGGCGCGGATGAAGAAGTTGCACAAGGCCATTTGCCGCTACGACGTACAGCAATGGGCCAATCATTTGTTTAGGGAAGCAAAAGCGACGGTGGCGATTGAACCGGAGACGAAGGAGACGTTGGGCGTTTAGGGAAACTAGAAATGTTAGGGGCGTGCCATGGCACGCCCCTAACTAAATTAACTCCACGTCGAAAAATCTGTGCCATCTTGAGACATGGGAAGCCTGTGTTCGTAAGCTAATACATCTACAGATCGTTACTTATTGGTGGCAACTATGCCTGATTACTCAACGGTAGAGGCGACGACCTACGATTTGATTGTGATTGGTGGTGGCATCAACGGGGTGGCTGTAGCCCGTGATGCTGCGCTGCGGGGGCTTAAGACTATTTTGATTGAGAAAGGCGACTTTGGTGGCGGGACGACTAGTTGGTCAAGTCGTTTGATCCATGGTGGGTTGCGCTACCTGGAGTATTTTGAATTTAATTTGGTGCGGGAGTCCCTGCGGGAGCGGGAGATTTTGCTGAAGACGGCTCCCCATCTGGTGAAGCCGATCCAGATGACGATTCCGATTTATGCCCAAGGCTCCCGCAGCTATTGGGAAATCCAGGCGGGTATGGTGCTTTATGACCTGCTGAGCTATGACAAAAGCTTGCCCAACCACCGCATGTTGGGGGGGCGGAAAATGCGACAACTCTTTCGGGATGTGGAGCCGGAGGGGTGTCGGGGGGCGGCCCAGTATTATGACGCCCAGGTGGAATATGCGGAGCGCCTGTGTTTAGAGATAGTGCTGTCGGCCCAGGATGCTGGGGCCACCATGCTGAGCTATGTGACGGTGACTCAGCTGCAGCGGCAAGGCAACCGGATTTCGTCCCTAGTATGTCGGGATAGTGAGACGGCTGAGGCGTTCACGGTCCATGGCCATGACCAAACCGTGGTGATTAATACCTCTGGACCTTGGGTGGATCAGATCTGTCGCCGTGGGATTCGGGGCAATGCCCCGGCCCCTGTGGGTAAGACTCGTAAGATTGGGGGTACGCGAGGTAGCCATATTATTGTGGAGAAATTTCCTGGGGCGCCGGATGAGGCGCTTTATGTGGAGGCGCTGACGGATGGTAGACCGTTCTTCATTTTGCCGTGGTTGGGCATGTGTCTGATTGGTACTACAGATATTCGGTTTGATGGGGATTTGGATCAGGTCCATGCCAGCAATGATGAAATTGATTACCTCTTAAATGAGACTAATCGGGTTATTCCTAAGGCCCAGTTAACGCGGGAGTTGGTGCGGTTTACCTATGCTGGCATTAGACCGTTGCCCTATAGCGAGGGGAAAAAGACCAGCAGTATTACTCGCAGCCATGTGTTGTATGACCATACGTCTGAGGGTGTGGAGAACATGGTTTCTCTGATTGGGGGCAAGCTTACTACCCATCGTCAGGTGGGTGAGGAAATGGTGGATGCGGTGCTTTTTAAGCGGCTGAAAAAGCGGGGTCACAGTCATTCGGTGACTCGAAAGGCTCTATTGCCGGGGGCGATGGCGATGAATGCGGTTAGGGACATGATGACAACGGCCAACCGAGATGTGATGGCCCATTTGTTGTCTGTTTATGGTGCTCGGACACCCCAGGTATGGGCCATTGTGGAGGAACTTCCTGAACTGGCTGAGCCGATTGTGGTGGGTCAGCCTGATATTAAGGCTCAAATTGTCTATAGCGTTAGGGTTGAGCTGGCTCGCACCTATGTGGATATTTGTCGGCGACGGACGGCGATGGCCATGCGGGGTAACTATGGGTTTGATGCGTTGCCGGTGATGGCAGCGGTGCTCAAGCGCTACTGTGGTTGGTCTGGGGAGCGGTGCGATCGCAACCTCCTGGACTACTACACCTATATGCGCGATCACTGCATTCCTGAGTACCAACTGGATCAATACCAGCCCCCCGTGGCTGCAACCGTGGCTTAGGCTAGATATAGGTTCTGAGTTCTGAGTTTTTCTAAGGGGACATTTTCACGTGGTTACCTCATCGGCATCGTCTATAACGCCCATCATTCCGCTATCGGAAGCCCTGAAGCAAACGGCGCGAGTGACGGTGTTGGGGGCGGGGGCCTGGGGCACAGCCTTGGCTAGGCTGGCCCTGACCAATGGCAACCAGGTGCAAATTTGGTCAAGGCGGGGACCGTCGGATTTGGCGACGGCGGTGGCCGATGCCGATATTGTGATGTCGGTGATTTCCATGAAGGGGGTGGCGGCTCTGGCGGGACAGTTGCAGGTGGCCAATCTGAAACCGTCAACCATTTTGGTGACCGCCACCAAGGGGTTGGATCCGGAGACCACCCGCACTCCCTCGAGGATTTTTCGGGACACCTTTCCTGATAACCCGATTGTGGTGATGTCTGGTCCCAATTTATCCAAGGAAATTGAGGCGGGATTGCCGGCTGCCACCGTGGTGGCGAGTACGGATGTGGATGCGCTAACCCTTGTACAGCAGGTGTATTCATCCGAGACCTTTCGGGTCTATACCAGTCCTGATCCGGTGGGGGCGGAGCTGGGGGGGACCCTGAAGAATGTGGTTGCGATCGCAGTCGGCGTCTGTGACGGTCTGAAGCTAGGTTCCAATGCCAAAGCCGCATTGATTACCCGGGCTATTCCTGAAATGCTACGGGTGGGTGTCCACATGGGGGCCCAGGTCGAAACCTTCTATGGTCTCTCGGGCCTAGGGGATTTACTCGCCACCTGCGACGGCACCCTGAGTCGTAACTATCGGGTGGGCTATGGCCTGGCCCAGGGCAAAAAACTAGACCAGATTTTAGATGAGCTGGGCAGTACGGCGGAAGGGGTGAACACCACCCATGTCTTGGTTGATATGGCCAACCGAGAAGGCATTCCGGTCCCCATTGCGCGGCAGGTCCATCGGTTGCTACGGGGGGTGATCACTCCCCAGGCAGCGGTTGAAGGCTTGATGGAACGGGAACTAAAGCCGGAGGCCTGTGATTTGAAGGCTAGAAATTAGCGATCGCGACCATAGGTTTGCATAGACCGCTCGCGATAGTCATAGAGCCGTTGCAAATAGCGTCGCTTTGATGGAGATGCCTCTTCATCCCTAGACGGTTCAACCTCAGATTCATCCCTAGATGGTTCAACCTCAGATTCTGGGGAACCTTCACCCCTTGATTCCGTAATAGCTGTGGTTGATTGATCAATTTCCTCAGCTTGTTCCCGATCAGATGCTTGGGAATCAGATGCTTGGTACTCTTGACCGTCCTCCGTTATGACCTCGGCTTCTGGAGTGTCAAGGGCGTCAAGGATCGCTGGACTTGGCGGTTCATCAGCTTGGAGTGACTCCGGCTCCAAGGTTGATGATTGTTCCACCCGTGTGTCCTGCCCATCGTCTGACGGGGCAGAAGGTTCCTTACTTTCCCTGGTTTGATTCGAGGTTTTAGCCTCAATTTCTCCAGGTTGAATCTTTTCAGGTTCAGCCTCTTTAGGCTCAATTACTTTGGGTATTACCCCTTCCATCGATTCAACAGACGAGGCTTTGTCAGACGTAGCGTCTTCCATCGATTCAGCAGACGAGGCTGGTTTAGACGTAGCGTCTTCAATCAAAGAGGTGTCTTCAGAAGCGGTGTCTGAAGACGCCGCTTCAGGTTCTGAATTTAGGTCAATCGTTTCGTTTTCCTCAGAATCTTGGCTGGCAGGTGTTTCGGGCGTTTCGGTAATGGTGGGTTCAGGGATCGGTGGCTCATAGGTAGGATCGATAATGCCCCCCACCTGGGCAAACGTGAGGTCACCTCGGACAATTTTGGCCAGACTGTTATCCAGGGCTGGGTCATAGTTAATTAGCCGGATGGTGTTATTAAAGACTCCCCCGATGGGGTTGTCCTCCTCATCTACCAGGGTTAACTGCACCCAGTTTTGTCCCGGTTTTAGCCCCTCTATATATATAGACTCCCAATCCTTAAGCATTAGGCTGTCGCCATTGAGGGTATAGCGCACCCGCCAGTCTGTAATCCCTGGGTTATCTTCAGCCACCTGATGCAGGGGGGCATTGGTTAAATAAAAGTCCAATAAAACGGGTTCAGCGCCGTAGGTACCCACCGGTGAAACGTAGGTTAGCAGGGGTTGATTTTCCCCTGGGGAATTTTCGTCCGTTTTGGCCAAAATGTGGAACGTTACCTGGGCGTAGGACCCTTCATTTTTGAAGCTTTCATCCCAAGGTCCTAGGGCAAAGGCTCGGAGGGTATGGGTGCCTGGAGCCAGATCCTGCAGAATAATAGGTTGCTCCAGGTCATATACCGATTCATAGGGCTGGTTATCCAGCAAAATCTGCACATGGGGGCCCATGTCCCACGGTTCATCCTTATATATAGGTAAATCTTGTACCCGTAAACTCACCTTGACGGTGGTGGTATCAAAAACTTGCTCGGCCTTGGGTTGGCGGATCTGTACTTGGGGCGCATAGGCATCTAACCAGGGAGCTAACTCCTGAATCAGAGCGGGCGGGTCCACCTGTTTAAGGGCAGGTCGAGGGGCAAAGAAGGCTGGGGGAGCTTTTGCTGACGCCTCGATTTCGGTTTCAGGCTGAGGGGCGGAGTTACAGCTGGTCAGCAGCAGTAGCGCCACTAGGACAACCGGTCCGACCACCTGAGCCAGTAGCCGCTGCAGATGTCTTAAAACATCAGAAGCCAAAGTCATGACAAGCATTTCCCCAAAAGATGGTTAAACCTAGTGCCCCTGTAACGATGTAATGACATCCCAGGCTTAAACGATATTAACTGTCCATCGACCTCGATCAGTCCAGGATGTTCAAAGCTTTGCTCTAGAGGGCGACCTTCTTTAGCTGTCTTGCTCAGGGGGGCTTAAAGGTTAGGAAAATGCTAGGGACCCATGATGGCTGCGTGAGGCTGTTTCTGAAAGGTGAAACAACGCTCAGGTATTTTACAAAACTAAACAAAAATGGCCCTGAATGTAACTAACCTTTGAGTTTTAGTCATGGGTTCTTTATAAAAATGATCTATGGTTTTGATTTAAATAAATAAATTTGATTTTGAGGGTTTTATGCATGCCCTGCGGTGTGTAGCTGAAAAGGGCTGGGACTATTGAGATTTGTTAATATCCGAGCCGATAAGTGTCCGTTTTGTGAAAACGACTACCGTGTGACCCTTGTTCTAAGAGGATTTCGGAGGTTGAATTATTGTTAACTCGACGCGGGATCGAGCAAGTGCCGAGTCTATAATGCTCAGGAGCAATCCTATAAATAGCGAGTGTCGACGTTTTCTCTGACTTAACATCTCGGTTGAAAATGTTTGTAATTGTTTCCTTCATGAAGCTTTTGCTGACCTCAGTTTTTAGGCTGTTCGTTCTTTGTCTAGAGAGAGGAGAGTCTCCATGACAACTACCCCGCGGGAGCGGGAGGCGAAAGTCAAGGTAGAAGTGGATGAAAATCCGGTACCCGTTTCTTTTGAGAAGTGGGGTCAGCCGGGACATTTCAGTCGTACCTTGAAGCGAGGACCCAAAACTACTACTTGGATTTGGGATCTTCACGCCGACGCTCACGACTTTGATAGTCACACCAGTGACTTAGAGGACATTTCTCGTAAAATTTTTAGTGCTCACTTTGGCCATTTGGCCATCGTGTTCATCTGGCTGAGTGGCATGTATTACCATGGTGCTCGGTTCTCTAACTTTGAGGCTTGGTTAGCAGACCCCATTCATATTCATCCGAGTGCTCAGGTTGTTTGGCCCATCTTTGGCCAAGAAATCCTGAACGGTGACGTGGGTGGTGGCTTCCAAGGTATTCAAATTACATCTGGTTTATTCCAGATGTGGAGAGCAGCTGGCTATACCAATTCTTTCCAGCTTTTGTGTACCGCCATCGGTGCGCTGGTCATGGCTGGTTTGATGATTAATGCTGGTGTATTCCACTACCACGTCAAAGCTCCTAAGCTTGCGTGGTTCCAGAATGTGGAGTCCATGCTGAACCACCACTTGGCTGGTTTGTTTGGTTTAGGCTCTCTATCCTGGGCAGGTCACTTAATTCACGTGGGTGTGCCTGTTAACCACATGTTGGATGCGGGTGTTGCTCCACAAGATATTCCTCTGCCCCATGAATATCTATTGGATAAGGCATTTATGGCCGACATGTTCCCGAGCTTTGCTCAGGGTTTGACGCCATTCTTCACCCTTAATTGGGGTGCTTACTCTGACTTCTTGACCTTCAAAGGTGGTCTAAACCCGGTAACGGGTGGCCTTTGGATGACTGACATTGCGCATCACCACGTGGCGATTGCCGTAATGTTCATTTTTGCTGGCCATATGTACCGCACTAACTGGGGTATTGGTCATAGCATCAAGGAGATTCTCGAAGGTCAGAAGGGCGATCCGTTGCTCTTCCCTGCTAAGAATGGCCACGATGGCTTGTTTGAGTTCTTGACCACTTCGTGGCACGCTCAGCTGGCTATCAACCTGGCTATGGGTGGTTCGGTGACGATTATTGTGGCTCAGCATATGTATGCGATGCCTCCATATCCTTACCTGGCAACTGACTACGCTACCCAGCTGTGCCTATTCACTCACCATATGTGGATTGGTGCCTTCATGATTGTGGGTGGTGCTGCCCACGGTGCGATCGCAATGGTTCGGGACTACGACCCTGCCATGCATGTCGACAACGTGCTCGACCGCGTTCTGCGTGCTCGTGATGCCATCATCTCTCACCTCAACTGGGTATGTATTTTCCTAGGCTTCCATAGCTTCGGTCTATATATTCACAACGACACCATGCGTGCGTTGGGTCGTCCCCAGGACATGTTTTCCGACAGTGCGATTCAGCTTCAGCCCATCTTTGCTCAATGGCTGCAGAACCTGCACACCCTAGCTGCTAGCGGTACCACGGCTCCCAATGCCATTGGTCCTACTAGTATTGCCTTTGGTGGTGACATGGTTGCCGTTGGCGGCAAAGTGGCTATGATGCCGATTGCGCTTGGAACGGCTGACTTTATGGTGCATCACATCCATGCGTTCACCATTCACGTAACTGTTCTCATCCTGCTCAAGGGTGTGCTGTACTCCCGTAGCTCTCGCCTTATCCCCGATAAGAGTGAGCTGGGTTTCCGCTTCCCCTGTGATGGCCCCGGTCGTGGTGGCACCTGCCAGGTATCTGGTTGGGACCATATCTTCCTAGGTCTGTTCTGGATGTACAACTCCATCTCCATTGTACTTTTCCACTTCAGTTGGAAGATGCAGTCAGATGTATGGGGTACGGTTTCCGGCGGTACGGTGTCTCACCCTGCTGGTGGTAATTTTGCAACTAGCGCTATTACCATCAACGGTTGGCTCCGTGACTTCCTGTGGGCTCAGGCTTCTCAGGTGATCAACTCCTACGGTTCGGCTCTGTCCGCCTACGGTTTGATGTTCTTAGCCGGTCACTTTGTTTGGGCATTTAGCCTGATGTTCCTCTTCAGTGGTCGCGGCTACTGGCAAGAGTTCATCGAGTCCATCGTTTGGGCTCACAACAAGCTCAAGGTTGCTCCTGCAATCCAGCCCCGCGCACTGAGTATCACTCAGGGTCGTGCTGTTGGCGTCGCCCATTACCTCCTCGGCGGTATTGTGGTGACCTGGGCGTTCTTCCATGCTCGAATTCTGTCGATAGGTTAGCGGGGAGGACTTACTAGAAAACTATGGCAACTAAATTTCCAAAATTTAGCCAAGACCTCGCACAAGATCCAACTACGCGTCGGATCTGGTACGGGATTGCCACCTCTCATGACTTTGAAAGCCACGATGGCATGACTGAGGAGAATCTTTACCAAAAGATTTTTGCTTCTCACTTTGGTCACCTGGCAGTCATTTTCCTCTGGGTATCCGGCAACCTGTTTCACGTAGCTTGGCAAGGTAACTTTGAGCAGTGGATTAAAGATCCCCTCAACGTTAAACCCATCGCCCATGCGATTTGGGATCCTCACTTTGGTCAGAATGCGGTGGATGCGTTCACCCAGGCTGGCTCCACTGGTCCCGTTAACGTAGCGTTCTCTGGGGTTTACCACTGGTGGTACACCATTGGTATGCGGACCAACAGCGACCTTTATTCGGCGTCTTTGTTCCTTTTGGTTCTGTCGTCTATCTTCCTGCTAGCAGGTTGGTTACACCTACAGCCCAAGTTCCGTCCCAGCTTGTCCTGGTTCAAGAATGCTGAGTCTCGCCTAAACCACCACCTAGCTGGTTTGTTTGGTGTGAGTTCCTTGGCTTGGACTGGTCACCTGGTTCACGTTGCAATTCCTGAGTCCCGTGGTGTGCATGTTGGTTGGGATAACTTCCTAACTGTTTCGCCTCATCCCGCTGGCTTGGCCCCCTTCTTCTCCGGAAACTGGGGTGTGTACGCTCAGAACCCTGACACTGTAAACCATGTGTTTGGTACTTCTGAAGGTGCCGGGACTGCAATCTTGACCTTCTTAGGCGGGTTCCATCCTCAGACTGAGTCTCTATGGCTCACTGATATGGCTCACCATCACCTAGCCATTGCGGTGATCTTTATCATTGCTGGCCACATGTACCGGACTAACTTCGGTATTGGTCACAGTCTTAAGGAAATCCTCAATGCTCACCAGCCCCCTAGCGGTGGTCTGGGTGAAGGCCACAAGGGAATGTTTGATACCCTCAACAATTCCTTGCACTTCCAGCTAGGTCTAGCTCTGGCTTCCTTGGGTGTAGTAACTTCTCTAGTTGCTCAGCACATGTATGCGATGCCTCCTTACGCGTTTATTGCTAAGGATTACACCACCATGGCTGCGCTTTACACTCACCACCAGTACATCGCAGGCTTCCTGATGATGGGTGCCTTTGCTCACGGTGCGATCTTCTTGATTCGCGACTACGATCCAGCTGCGAACACTAACAATGTGTTGGCTCGTATTTTGGATCACAAAGAAGCGATCATCTCGCACTTAAGCTGGGTGACTTTGTTCCTCGGTTTCCATACCCTGGGTCTTTACGTACACAATGATGTGGTCGTTGCCTTTGGTACTCCCGAGAAGCAAATCTTGGTTGAGCCTGTGTTTGCCCAGTGGGTTCAAGCTGCCTCTGGTAAAGCTCTTTATGGCTTTGACACGCTGCTATCCAATGCTGACAGCATGGCCACTGGCGCTGCTAGCGGCATCTGGCTACCAGGTTGGTTTGAGGCCATTAATAGTGGTACAAACTCTCTGTTCTTGACTATCGGCCCTGGTGACTTCTTGGTGCACCATGCGATTGCTCTGGGTCTTCACACCACTACCTTGGTCTTGGTCAAGGGTGCGTTGGATGCCCGTGGTTCTAAGCTAATGCCCGACAAGAAGGACTTTGGCTATAGCTTCCCCTGTGACGGCCCCGGTCGTGGCGGTACTTGTGATATCTCTGCATGGGATTCCTTCTACCTAGCCATGTTCTGGATGTTGAATACCCTGGGTTGGCTAACCTTCTACTGGCACTGGAAGCATTTAGCTATCTGGTCTGGTAATGTGGCTCAGTTCAATACGAGTTCCACGTACTTGATGGGTTGGTTCCGTGATTATCTGTGGTTGAACTCTTCCCAGTTGATCAACGGCTATAACGCCTACGGCATGAATAACTTGGCGGTTTGGGCTTGGATGTTCCTCTTTGGACACCTGGTCTGGGCGACCGGTTTCATGTTCCTCATCTCTTGGCGAGGTTACTGGCAAGAGCTGATCGAGACCATTGTTTGGGCTCATGAGCGCACTCCTCTGGCTAACTTGATTAGCTGGAAGGATAAGCCGGTTGCTCTATCCATCGTTCAGGCTCGTGTAGTTGGTTTGGCTCACTTTACCGTGGGTTATGTTCTGACCTATGCAGCCTTCCTGATAGCGTCGACGTCTAGCCGATTTGGATAGCGTTTGAGGTTTTAGGAGAATGAAAAAAGCCCTTCAGCTTTGCCTGAAGGGCTTTTTGTTTGATACAAAGACATACTGATTTGAGTAGGACTGGAGTAGATATGAAATTTTAGAGGTTAAAGTATTTAACGGTTATTTAATAAATGACTAAGCTAGCTGATACTCTTTCAGCAGAGGTCTGCAAGGATATGAACTAATTTGAGCAGAGGTAAGTTCACCTATCAAGTCGAAGATATGAGGATACTTTTCTAGTACTTGTCTTACACCCAAGATTTATACCATCTGAATTTTTATTAATGGTCGCTCTATCGAAGATGAGAGAATTTACCTGTATTGATTTGTTTGCTGGAGCAGGTGGGTTGAGCTGTGGCTTAATCGCTGAAGGGTTTGATATTGCTGTGGCAGTGGAGATTGACTCTGTCTCTGCGAAAAGTTATATCTTAAACCATTCAAGTACTAAGGTTCTTGTTAAAGACATACGTAAAATTACTGGTCCAGAGTTGCTTAAACAGGCTGGTTTAGTTCGTGGTGATTTAGATTTATTAACTGGTTGTCCACCATGTCAAGGATTTTCAACACTTCGCACAAAGCGGCGAACACTAGAGTCCGATGATCCTAGAAATGACTTGATTCGGGAAGTATTGCGTTTAGTACGTTCTATGAGGCCTCGCGCTATTCTCATCGAGAATGTTCCAGGACTTGCTAAGGATAGAAGATTTGTGGATTTCCGAGTAGGTTTGAAGCAGGCTGGTTATTGTTCGGATTATGCAATTTTAAATGCTTCGGATTTCGGTGTCCCGCAACGTCGTCGTCGTTTAGTCCTGATTGCTTTTCGTGGCATGAATGTACCGGCTAACTGGTCTTGTTACGAGACTTCTGAAAAAAATGTTAGGCAGGCTATTTCTCATTTGGCTACATCAGCTGGATCCAGTGGAGATGCACTTCACGATATTCCTGAGAAACGGACGCCAGCTATGATGGAGCGAATAAGAGCTACGCCGAAAGACGGTGGCAGCCGAAAAGATTTACCTTCAGAAATGCAATGCAGATGTCATGTCCGTGGAGATGGATATTTTGATGTCTATGGCAGAATGGCTTGGGATGCCCTTGCACCCACTATTACAAGTGGATGTAGCAATCCTTCGAAAGGACGATTTTTACATCCTGAGAAGGATAGAGCTATAACTCTTAGAGAGGCAGCCGTACTGCAAACATTTCCAGAAACTTATAAATTTTGTCTTGATCGTGGGAAAGATCATGTAGCGCGCCAGATTGGAAATGCTTTTCCTCCTGATCTGATTAAACCTATTGCAAGAATTATCAGCCAAAAATTAGTGTCATAGAATGAATTCCCCTCTAGATTCTTTAAGTAGAAGTTTCAGAGCACTTGAGCATACGAAAATCCATATTCATAGTCTTCGTTTTCCAAATTATAGGAATCTTGAACCTAATGCTGAATTAGTGTTTAAATTTCCTATAACGGTTTTACTGGGTCGTAATGGGACAAATAAAAGCTCTATACTACATGCTTTGTATGGCAGTGTGAGAGGAAAGAGTATTGGAGATTTTTGGTTTGAAACGAAACTTGATTTGATTCCAGAAACAAGAAATGGTTTAAAGCAAAGTATTGTCCATAGATATTTGGACGAAAATGGAGATTTAGTGGAATGTATTAAAGCTCGTGCGCCAAGGAGAGGGAATCCAGATTACTGGGAACCAGTAAGACATACTCAACTTTATGGATTTAAAGATAGTGGTGTTCGTATTAGCCCTGTTCAACTTAATGTTGTTCATTTAGATTTTCGGGGTGAACTTCCTGCATTTGACAAATATTTTTATTTTCCTGATCCTCAACATTTGGACGCACGTGATCGTGATCGGAAGAAAAATTTAGATCCTCATATACGAAATAAATATAGTAAGCAAGATTATCTTAGATCTCGTTCAAGTTCTCTCAAAAAAGAAATTAGTGAAAGAGGAAAATCCTTAACTCCCAATGAACTGGAAGTTTTAAGATATATTCTTGAACGTGATTATACTGGTGGAAAAGTTCTAAAACATAAACTATTTCACGGGCACGAGGGCTGGACAATTTTATTTGAAACTGAGCATCTAAATGATTATTCAGATGCCTTTGCTGGTAGTGGCGAGTCAGCATCTACATTATTGGTTCATAATATTTTAGAAGCTCCTGATAATTCTTTAATACTGTTAGATGAACCTGAGACTTCCCTACATCCTGGTGCTCAGCAACGAATGCTAGAGTTTCTCGCTCATCAAGCTGTTCGAAAGTCCCTTCAGATTGTTATTGCGACACACTCTACACACTTTACAGAACTACTTCCTAGAGAGGCTATTCAGCTCCTTTATCTTGGATCTGAAGGCAATGTGTCAGTCGAGGCAAACCTTTCAGCTCAAGAAGCATTTCATGATATGGGATCATTTCCTGCAGGAAAGACTATTTTAGTTGAGGATGCGAGGGCAAGGTTGATTGTTTCAGAAATTTTGAAAATTCAGTCTGATCAAGCTTCTAAAGAATTTAGTGTAGTAGTTCAACCAGGTGGTACTGCAAAAATTTACAGAGATATAAAAGCTTTTGCTAACTCTAAAAGAAATAATATCTTTGTAGTTTTTGATGGTGATCATTCTCCTGAAGAATCTATCCCAAAAGATGGGCTTTTACCCCAAGGTGAAATGGAGGTTAAGGCTCTGATTGATGATCTTACAAAGGGTAATAATTCTAAGGGGCCTAATCTGAATTTTGAAGATGTAGATGATATGACACGTTATATTCGATTTTTCCGAAAGTTCGTATATTTTCTACCTGCCTGTACACCTGAAGAGCTGGTGTGGAATGATATTGTAGCTACAGAGATTTTAAAGAAAGAGTTACCTTCAAATATATTAGAAGAGGAAAACTACAAGCACAAAATAAGTTTACTTTCCGATATGATTCCAGGGGTTGACCCTAATGCTGTATTTCAATTCTTATTGTCTGGATTTTTAAAGCAAGATAGTGAACTCAAATCTAGTCTTGTGAAATGTATCCAGGAAATTCGATCGTCTCCTTCTACCAAACTTTAGCTATCCCACTGCATGGAACCAGTGCCTTAAGAGCTTATGTAGGATTTTTACAGCCCAAGGGCCATGCAAGAAAAGGCTATGGCCGTAACGCATTGGTCTTCATCTTTAAACAGATCCCTAGACGACCAAAGCCATAGATGCTCAGTTAGTCCTTAGTGCGGTCGGTTGGAGCATATCGCAAAGCTTATTTAACTGCTTTATGACCTGTTTTGCCTGAGGTTGTTGTCCACTGGCATTCAAGTACCACAGCGCATCCAGGTAATATTCAATGGCCACAGCTGGATGATTGGTGACTTCAGCGATATTGGCAATTTCACATAGCAAGGTGGCGATCCGTCTTTGTGTTAGCTTATCGGGTTTTTCTAAAGACTTATAGGCTTCCAGGGCAGCCTTAAACGAGGCCAAAGCAAAGAGATAATATCGTTGGGTATGGTAGATTTTTCCCATCATACCCAGGACAATTGCAGCGCAATATTGTCCCTGGGGTGGCTCAATATCCACCAGAGTATCGCTCAGCTGTAGACCACGTTCTAGCAGATTGATGGCGACTTGGTATTGATACCGACGACTGTGATGCAGACCTAATCGGCAGAGACGTAGGATTTCAACTTTTAAGGAGACAGACGGAGATGCCTGGGTTTCATCGGTTGGGCGAGACTCTAGTTCATAATTAAGTTCATTCAGACGCTCAGTCAGCTGGAAGGCAGTTATCTGATCGTCTTCATGTTTAAAGGCTTCAACCGCATTTAGATAATCAAGACAGGCTTGATCTAGATTGCCAAATTGAATGTTTAGATAACCTAGCGTTTGGTGGTAACGACCGTCTGAGTACATGGGATAGATGTCCTATGGTGTAAGCACATCTATTACTCGTTCTGACTTCCCAAAGCTTATGCAATTGAACGTACTGCTTTAAGAAAGTTAATACTGCACTATGGCTTGAATTCCAGACTTTGGATAGCCGGTGTGTGAGGGAGAAGTGCTGGCTTGGGAGAACAGGCCATGTGGGTGGGTAATGTATCGCTGGCAGAGTTCTGAAAAAAAAGTCCCTACCCGTAGGCAAGGACTTTCTTATTTCAAAGTCTTGCTCCTTTGATGGAGAAAGATTTTGAATGAGACTTACTTGTCATCTAGAGCAGCAATGCCAGGAAGAGTCTTGCCTTCTAGTAACTCAAGACTGGCACCACCACCGGTGGAAATGTGGCTCATCTTCTCAGCAACGCCCACTTTCTCAACAGCGGCAACGGAGTCACCACCACCGATGATGGACATGCAACCGGTGGCGGTTATGTCAGCCAATGTGTGGGCAATCGCTTCGGTACCCGCAGCAAATTTGTCGAATTCGAATACGCCCATGGGGCCATTCCAAATGACGCCCTTGCAGTCGGCCAAAGCAGCTTGGAAGACCTTGATGGAGTCGGGACCGATGTCTAGACCCATCCAGCCTTCGGGGATTGCATCAATACTAACGGTTTGAGCGTTGGCGTCGGGGGAAAAGTTGTCGGCAACCACGACATCAGTGGGCAGTAACAGCTCAACGCCTTTCTCCTTGGCTTTGGCTTCAAGGGCTTTGGCTAGTTCTAGCTTGTCTTCTTCTACGAGAGACTTACCGACGCTGAGGCCGCGAGCCTTATAGAAGGTGAAGATCATGCCGCCGCCGATGAACAGTTTGTCCACCTTGTCGAGCAGGGTTTCGATGACGCCAATCTTGGAGGAAACTTTGGAACCACCGACAATGGCGGCAAATGGACGCTGGGGGTTATCCACAGCATTCTGGAGATACTGGAGTTCTTTCTCGATCAGTAGACCGCTAACGGAGGGACTGAGGTACTCAGTAACACCTGCAGTCGAGGCATGAGCACGGTGGGCGGTACCAAAGGCATCGTTAACGTATAGGTCAGCGACAGAGGCTAGATTCTTCGCAAACTCAGGATCGTTGTCGGTTTCGCCATCGTAGAAACGTACATTCTCTAGGAGAGCAACTTGACCATCGGCCATGTCAGCTAGGGCTGCGGTGACGGAATCACCAATGCAGTCGTCGCACTTGATCACGTCTTGGCCCAGGAGCTCAGACAGGCGGACGGCGACGGGGGTGAGACGCATGCTGTCAACTACCTTGCCATCGGGACGACCAAAGTGGCTACACAAGATTACCTTGGCACCTTTGCTGGTCAGTGCTTGGATGGTAGGCAGAGCTGCCCGGATCCGAGTGTCATCAGTAATGGCGCCCTGGTCATCGAGGGGCACATTAAAATCGACTCGCATGAGTACACGTTTGCCTGACAAGTCAGCCGCTGACAAATCGGTGACGGATTTCTTAGCCACAGAACTATCCTCCTAATGCAGTTTTGTTACGTTACGTACGCTCTACTTCAAAGCTAGGACAAGCTTGATTACCCTAGTTGTAAAGCGTTAATACATTTTCTTTACTCACTAGGTATTATCGCCTATTGCGGCTCTGATTTCTGATCGAAGTCTAAGGTTTTGCTAATCGTATGTTTAAGACTGTTCTCTTTCCGATAGATGCTAGCCCAGAGGCCCAGCAGGCGGCTTTTAAGGCGGCGGAGTTAGTGAAATATCATAAAAGTCATTTGATTTTACTGTCGGTGGTTGAAGCGCCGGGTAGCTCAAATGCGGATGCTCACCCGGAGCAGACATCGCCGGAAGCGGTGGCTCAGCTTTTAGCCAAAGCTAAGATGGTATTCACGGAGCAGGGTATTGAGACGGAGACGCTTGAGCGAGAAGGAAATCCGGCGTTTGTGATTTGTGATGTGGCGGATGAGATGTCGGCGGATCTGATTGTGATGGGCTGTCGTGGTATTGGTCTTACCCCTGAAGGTCAATCGGAGAGTGTGAGTAGTCGAGTGATTAATTTATCGCCCTGTCCGGTGATGGTGGTGCCGTAGGGGTGGCTGACCGTTAGAATGGATCGCTACCTCATCTCTCTTCGCCATGTCTTCGCCATCTATTCAGTGGTATCCCGGCCATATTGCCAAGGCGGAGCGCTCTTTGAAAGAGCAGCTAAATCGGGTGGATGTGGTGATGGAAATTAGGGATGCGCGCATTCCCCTGGCTACGAATCATCCTGATGTGGATAGTTGGATTGGGGATAAGGCGAAGGTGCTGGTGCTGAATCGGGTGGATATGATTTCCACCGAGGCCCGGCAGGCTTGGCAGAATTGGTTTAAGGCCCAGGGGCAGACGGTTTACTTTACGAATGCTAAGCAGGGTAAGGGGGTGCAAAACCTGCTGCGGGCGGCCCAGGATGCGGGTAAGGCGATGAATGACCGGCGGGAAAGCCGGGGGATGATGCCGCGACCGGTGCGGGCGGTGGTGATTGGGTTTCCGAATGTGGGTAAGTCGGCGTTGATCAATCGATTGCTGAAGCGAAAGGTGGTGGTCAGCGAACGCCGGGCGGGGGTGACGCGCCAACTGCGGTGGGTGCGGATTTCCGAGGAGATTGAAATGCTGGATGCGCCGGGGATTATTCCGCTGAAGCTGAATGATCAGGCGGCGGCGCTGAAGCTGGCGATTTGTGATGATATTGGCAATGCTGGCTATGACACGCAGCGGGTGGCGGCGGCGTTTGTGGATTTAATTAAGGACTTGGATGGCCATGATGGGGATTATGGGAATGCGATCGCAACCCGTTACGATACCCCCTTAGCCTCGGATGCTGGCGCACCCTATACCGGCGAAACCTACCTAACATTGCTGGCCCAGCGTCATGGCGATGATCTAGAGCGAGCGGCCCACCAGCTACTCAATGACTTTCGCAAAGGCCATCTGGGCAATTTAGTATTAGAGCGACCCCCTGAGCATCCCATCGATGCAGTCCCATCGGCCCCAATGGAACTCCTGACATAGGTTTTCCCTAGGGTCAGGTAAATGATGTAAATCTTCAGCGAAGATTACTTCTTTAATACGGACGGGGTGGGTCTCCTGAGATATTATTCGGATTAAACGGGAAATCTTGATTAATAGCAACAGCATTGAAATCTCCGTGATCGCTCATGAGTGGAACGTACTTCCACGTCACTGACTCCACTCAAGGATTCTGGAGTACATCCTAGTTATCTCATAACTTTTACGTTGACTTAGGGTGTCTCGGGTAGGCTAGGGCTACTTAACTTAGTGGTTATCAGTTATGGCTAAATCATTCCAACATGATCCCACAGTCATGACTTTGCCTTTTATGTTTAGCAATGGTCCAGTGGACACCTCAAAATCCGAAAGTAAAGCCAAAAAAATCAAGATTTCAATCATTGCCAGCGATTTGTCTAAGTCTGGTGCAGGTCGTTGGCAGGGAGCTGTACGACCTTTTTTGCTAGCTGAGACGGCTGTAAGGCTAGGACATGACGTAGAGATACTAGGCTTTACCGATAGTAAAACCGAGGATGGCTTTCCATCAAAGTTTGCCATTAAAGCGATTCCTGGGGGGAACTACCCGCAGTTTTTTGGAGCAGCGCGTAGTCTTTTGCAGGCGATCAGCGGTGATATAGTCTACGCTTATAAGCCCAAACCCAGCAGCTTTGGGCTGGCGCTTCTACATCGTCTGCGCTGTCATCGCCCCGTTATTTTAGATATCGATGACTGGGAGCTCAGCTGGCATGGTGGCGACCACGGTCGCTATCGCTGGACCCCACAAAATGTGGCGAGGGGACTGCTTAAAGCTGATGGCGAACTGCGCATGCCAGACCATCCTGTTTATCTACGCTGGATTGAGAATCTGGTATCCAAAGCCGATGCGGTTACCCTGCACACACAGTTTCTGCAAAATCGTTTTGGGGGTGTCTATATTCCCAATGGCAAAGATACCGATTTATTTACGCCTGAACGCTACGACCCCGAGGCCAGTCGTGCCAAATACGGCTTATCAGACTATCGAGTGCTGATGTTTCCAGGGGCACCCCGTCCCTATAAGGGAATTGAAGATTTACTAGCAGCTCTCGATATTTTGAATCAGCCAGACCTACGACTGGTTATTGTTGGGGGTAGTCCCTACGATGACTACGACCAAATTCTGGCTAAACGCTGGGGGCGATGGCTTGTGCAGCTACCAAAGTGTCCCTACGATACGATGCCTGAGGTTGTGGCAGCAGCACATGTCATCGTCGTACCTCAGCAGGACCATGCTGCAGCCCAGGCCCAATTTCCTCTTAAGTTAACGGATGGTATGGCGATGGCAAAGCCAATTTTAGCAACTACCGTTGGTGATATTCCGGATATTTTAGGAGATACAGGCTACTTGGTCGACTCTGAATCACCCCAACAATTGGCCGATATGCTGCAAACTATTTTGAATAATTTGGACCAAGCATCTAACCAAGGGCGACGGGCTCGGGAACGCTGTATCCAGTACTACAGTATTGATACGATGGCATCAATATTAGGACCTCTGATTCAGCAATGTCTCAAGGGACAACTTCGGAATCAGTTAGGCTATAAACGAAATTTCAGCCGTATGGAGAACGGCCGCTAGCCTTTGATGTAAACAACATCTACATAATAGTTGTTGCTAAATGGGATAAACCGATGTGGGTAATATCCATTTCCGAAACTTCTCAGACTAATGCATCCCGAGGATCAGTAACCTTCCCATCCTAATTGCCCTTAAATTGCATCTATTTAGCGTCGCCTGACCATTTATTTATGTTTTCAATCCGTTTATTAATTCAGCCGCTTCTAAAGTATCCGGTTCTTTTATTTTTTACTGTAGTACTGGGTTTTTCCGGGGCATTGTTTAGCGGTGTGAGTACCCTGCTGATCTTACCGATTTTGCTGGAGCTGTTGGGGCAATCAGCAGAATATGTCACCTCCCTGCCGCCTATTTTGCAGAAGGCCATCAGTATATTTGATGGTTTGCCAGAGGGGGCGCGCCTGCCGGTCATGGCCGGTTCGGTGGTGTTGATCATTATCCTTAAAAGCCTCTCGGGCTATGCTAGTGCATTGACGGCAGGTACCCTGAACCGGAAACTGGCCGTGTCCCTGCGGCGGCAGGGGCTGCGGTTGCTGTTGGATGTGGATTTGGATTATTTTGCCCGGACTAAGATTGGCGATTTGATCAACCAGTTAAACGTTGAAATCAATCGCACCACCATTGCCATTAGAACCTTAGTCCGCCTGATGGTGGTGATCATCACCATCCTGGTGTTCTTTATTTTGTTGGTTTTGACCTCTTGGCAGCTGACGATAATTTCCGCCGTCACCCTGGGCGGCGTCACCCTGCTCAACCAGTTTATGATCAGGCGCTCTAAGGTTTTGGGTAAGCGTCTGTCGGCAATTTCTAAGGACTATTCCTCCCGAGTGTTTGAAATCCTATCGGGGATTCGTTTGGTTAAGGCGACGGCCAATGAAGATCGTGAATATCGCTACGTTGATCAAATAATTTTGGATCGGGAAAGCGCTGAGTATGACTCCCAGCTGATTTTTGCGGCGGTTGGTCCGTTTAATGAAATCATCAACATTTTGGCGCTGATGTTGATTGCGTTGCTAGGGCGGGTGGCCTTTAGTAACCAGCTGGATTTGTTTTCGTCTTCGCTGCTGACCTATTTAATTATTCTATTTAGGATGCTGCCCTTTTTGGGACAACTTAACAGCCAACGGAGTACCTTGGCCAATAACTTTGCCAGTGTAGAGATCGTTCAGGCGCTGCTGCGCCGGGATGATAAACCGTTTATGCCCCTGGGGGTTCAACCTTATCGTCCCCTACAGGACGGTATTCGATTTAATCAGATTCGGTTTAGCTACCCCGGTCATGATCAAGAGGTGTTGCAGGGGATTGATCTGTTCTTGCCCAAAGGGCAAACCCTGGCGCTGGTGGGGTCCTCAGGGGCGGGAAAGTCCACCCTGGCGGATTTATTACCCCGGTTTTACGATCCCACCAGCGGCACCATCGAACTGGATGGGGTGGATCTAAAAACCATAGACATCTCTAGCTACCGGTCGAATTTGGGTATTGTCAGCCAGGAAACCTTTCTGTTTAATGCGTCGGTGCGGGAAAACTTGTTATACGGTCGCCCTGGGGCTACGGAAGATGAGCTGATATTGGCGACTAAGCAGGCCAATGCCCATGAGTTTATTGAAAACTTACCCCAGGGCTTTGACACCCTGATTGGAGATCGGGGGGTGTTGCTTTCGGGAGGACAGCGGCAGCGGTTGGCCATTGCCAGGGCACTGCTACAGGACCCTGATATTTTGATTTTGGATGAGGCTACCAGTGCCCTGGATACGGTTTCGGAGCGGCTGGTGCAAAATGCCATTGATAAGCTTAGTCGCGATCGCACCACCTTGGTCATTGCCCATCGCCTATCCACCATTTATGAGGCGGATCAAATTGCGGTTTTAGAGCGGGGCCGGGTGGCTGAGGTGGGTAGTCACGAGGAACTGCTGGAAAAAAGGGGAGCCTATGCCAAACTCCATGCGATGCAGTTGACCAAGAGTCTGCACGAAAATAATAATGGTATAAACGGTAGCAGCCTGGTGGCAGATGTTTTGCCCGTTTATCGCAGTGCCATCGGTAAGTCTTCATATGAGCTGCGATCGCAACTTAATTCCATGATTGGACTGCTGACTCTGATCCAAGAGGATGTCGATGACCCCTTTGAACAGGCAGAGTTCATGGCCGATGCCCAAAATATTGCCGTCGATCTGCTCCGGGTGGTCGAAAATCTAGAAGCCATTGGCACCCCCCCCCCGAAAACATAGCCCCCGCTCGCTCTTGCCATCCCCGTTTGCCGGTGGTCGCCCCTGTAGCCCTAACGTAGCTTCCTCCCAACCAACCATTTGATTTTTTCCCATGACGCGTGGCATATACACCCTGGCTAATGACGTGGTCTATGACCAGCTCGTCGCCCTGCTCAATAGTATTCAGCAAAACTCAGGCCATACTCCCGTCTGTGTGATTGCCTACAACGACGACATTGAGAAGGTGGCAGCGGAGGTGGCCAAACGAGACCAGGTATCGTTGCTAAATGACCCAACCCTCTTTAAGTTTTGGGAAGACTTTTCCCTGCGAGTCTGGCAGACCCACCCCACCGCCATCCAACAGTGGAAAGCATCCGGAGTCAAAACCCAGTTCTATCGAGTGGGGGAAAACCACCGCTATGTGTCCTTTGACCAGGCCGCTCCCTTTGAAGAATTTATCTATCTAGATGCTGACACCCTGGTCATGCAGCCCCTAGATTTTATGTTTGAGCGCCTCACCCAGGCAGATGTCGTCGTCTACGACTTCCAGTTCAAAGACCTCAGCCACATATTTAATGTCAGCTCCGACAAACTGACGACGGTCTTTTCTGAGGAACGGCTGCAGCGCGATATTTTTTGTTCGGGCTGCTATGCCTCTAGGCGAGGCCTGTTTTCGGCAGCAGAGCTAGACCATGTGGTGGAGACCCTGGCCCAGGGCAATGCAGACGTTCTCTACATGGGGGCACCCAACCAGTCCCTGCTGAATTATATGGTGCAGATTAACCACCATAGCGTTCACAATATGGCCTTAGAATGGCGGCCCCAGGGCAAGGCTACGGGCAATGCCATCTCCTCGAAGCACTTCGAGGAAAAAGACGGTTTTGTCTACGACCAGGGCAACCTGCTCAGCTATCTCCATTTTATTGGGCTGTCGTCTCGGGTGTTCCGCCGCGTCTGTAATGGGGAAAACCTTGACTTTCCCTACCGCCAAACCTTTTTACACTACCGCTATCTGCATGAGCCGATGCCAGAGTTTCAGGGCAAAGCTCAGGATTACAACCAGCCTCCGTCCCTAAAGACGCGGCTGCTGAAAAAAATTGGACTGGCCTGAGGGGGACCGATCATGACGAGCCAACGGACCAGAGGCGTTTATATCGTGGCCAATAGGAAGGTGGGGGAAAATGCGATCGCACTCCTCGCCAGTCTGCGGCACCACGACCCGGGCGTGCCGGTGTACATGATTCCGTTTAATGACGACTACCAAACGCTGTACCAAACGCTGAATCAGCTTTACCAGGTGCAGCTGTATCCAGATCTAGGATTTCTAGACTCATTTACCCAGAAAATTAGTGAGATTTTTCCCCGCGATTTTCTGGCCCTGCCCAACAAAATGCGCAAGCTAGCCGCCTGGTTTGGGCCCCTGGATGAGTTTCTCTATATCGATACCGACATTCTTTTTTTTGAACCGGTCTCCCATACCCTGGCCTATCTCGACCGGGCAGACTTTATCTGCTGTGACTACCATTTCAAAGGGCGCAAGCTGCGGGATGTTTTTGCCTCCAGCGTCGTTGAACGGGGCATTTTCCCCGCCGATGTGGTCAACTCTGTATTTAACAGTGGTCTGTGGGGGTCCAAAAAAGGCACCATTACCCTGGAGCAAATGTACGCCCGCTTGGGGGAATGCGCCCAAAATCGTGACTACTTTGACTTCTCCGGCGGTACCACCGACCAGCCCATCATGAACTATCTGGTGCTCAACAGCATCGAAAACCGGCTCAACATTGCTCAGGTAGAACCCAACGAACCTGGCAGCTGGGGAGGGATGAAGCATTTTGTCACCCGCGATCAGGCCCTTTACGACGGCGATACTCGGCTGCGTTATCTCCACTGGGCCGGTACCCCCATGGGGCCGGGGGGACCCTATCGAGCGCTTTGGGAATATTACCGGTATCTAGATCAGCCCGATGCCCGTCTGCCTGGGGAGAAGCCAGGGGCCACATCCCAGCGTTCGCCGCTGCAGCAGCTGAAACAGACCTTAGGCCGTTTCAGTCAGCGGCTGAAACAGATCTTAGGCCGTTTCAGTCAGCGGCTGAAGCGATAAAGCCCCTTTCACCCCATCACCCATCCTCACCTTTCCTTCCCCCATGACTTCTCGTAGCTGTTCCCTATCCATCATGGTGGCCCGCACCGACATTCCCTTCATGATGGAGACCATTCCCCATCTAGTGCGCACCAGCCACTATCCCTTTGTGGAACGGGTATTGTTTCTCGATACGGCTCCCCTCACCGGAGATAAGGTGGGCCGACCGGGCATTGGTACCCTGGAGCAACTGCGGGAAAACTGCGCCCAGCTGATGGCCATGGGGGTAGTGGATCGCTTGGTGGACATGGACTATAACGATGCCTGTCGACGGCGGATGTACAAAAAGCACTTTGGTTCCATTCCCCAACCCACCCACAATTGGAAGGGGTACCCCATTTTGGGCACTATTTTTTCCTTGGAAGAAACGGTGGGGGACTATGTGGTGCATTTTGACAGCGACATGCTGCAATACCAGAAAGCTGGCCACAGCTGGATTTCTGAGGGTATGGAGCTGATGGAACAGCGGCCTGAGGTGCTGTTTATTCGGCCTTTGTCGGGCCCCCCTCTCCCCGATGGTAGTTTGCATCAGCGGGTGCCCTATGAACAGGACGATGGCTTCTATCGGTTCAAGTTTTTTGGCAGTCGAGCTTACTTGATCAAAAAACAGAGCTTCGAAGCCTTTTTGCCTATTCCATTGCTGTGGATGGATTATAAAAATGAATGGCTACAGCAGTTGCCCGCCCGGATGTTGACCTGGCTTAACTATTGGACCGGTCGAGGCAAACTGGACTCCTGGGAGGTGATGATTTCTCTCCAGCTAGAACGCACTGATGGTTGGCGAGGGACCCTGGCTAGTCCAGATGCCTGGACCCTGCACCCTGTTGCCCGAGGGCAAGAATATATTGCGGTCCTACCTAAAATTATCAGCGCCGTTGAGCAGGGGGAGTATCCCCCTGGCCAGGAAGGATATTACGACCTCAATCTGGAGCTATGGTTGGAAAAGGTAGGAGCCGATGCAGCTGAGGTATGACGGCGATATGGGGTATGTCCCGGTGGGCGGCTCACTCTGTGATTTTCGATGGTGATTACAGGGTCATGCCCAGTGGACGGCCCACCCTAAGCTTGACGGCTGGGGTACTGGTTTAAATATTCTAGAAAATGGGGCCAGTTAAAACTACGGGGGTCCTGTCGAGTCTCGGAGCGATCAACGGCGGCATGGGTGACAATGCGCTCTTCCGGGATGGTGGTTTGGGCTATGAGCCAAGCCAGGGACTGGTATTGGGTATCTGTATAGCCACTGTGGTTGGGCGCATTGTTTTGGCCGTCGGAGGGGGTGACCAAGGAAATGTGATAGGCGAAGTTATTTACCGATGGCGGAAAATTAGGGTTGGTTAGGGCAGTTTCTGGACCATTGGGGCCATCAAACACCGAGTTGCCTGCTCCAAAGGCTCGTTTCTCGGGGGGCACGATGTAGATGACGGTGCCATCCCGGTCAATGATGGTGTGGTAGCTGGATTGGTCCTCATCTTGAGGATTGTGCCTTTGAAATGTATTAATAGCACTGTCGGCGCTCCATACGGTCTCATGGAGCACGGCGATGTAATCCTGGTTCAGGGGGTTACCGTTGGCATCGACGGTGAAGCGTTCCCCATAGTTTGAGGGATCGGCCAAGGCCACTCGCTCAGGTGGTCTGAAGGCGGGAGTACTTTGGTCGGCGGCGTAGATAAATCCATTTTCTACTACCGGCGGCGACTCTGCCGGCGGCAGCTCTGCGGCGTTGGTGGTTGCTGTTGCAGAGTCGCCGTCGGTGGCTATTGCGGCAGCACCTACGGCGGTGGTGGCCACTATCTGGGGTTCAAAAACCGTCTTGTATGTGGTGGCTAAAACAATGGTGGCCAGCATTGCTAGGCAAAACGCGCCTACATATAGTCTGATTTTGGACCAACGAGAATCGCCCATGGACAGTTTGTTCAAAGAACCTAGATGTGGGCGTGGTGAACGACCCAGTAAAGCACCGATATCAGCTAAAAGCTTAGTGAGTATTATTACGTTTTCCTAGAATATTCGTTTCGATCCGATTATTAAAGTAGCTAAATAGGCAAAATCTCTAAATTTATTGCGCATAGTTCACATTTTTCTGATTTCTGTCCCTTGGTGATGGGGCTACCGGCCTTGGCGGTTAACAAACTGCCGATAGTACCGGCGATAGGCGATTTCGAGACGGCCACCGTAATCTGCGATCGCAGCCCGCTGCCGATGATAAAGCCCCTGGAATACATTGGCAAATACCAAGGTCACCATGGCCACCACTAACCCGAGGGCGGTGGACACCAGCGCTTCCCCAATCCCCGCTGTCACCCCTGAGGCGCGGGCCGTGCCCACATCCCCAATTTGCACATACGACAATGCACTAATTAAGCCCAAGATTGTACCCAACAGCCCCAGGAGTGGCGCTAATCCTACTACCGTTTCGAAAACTGTCCCAAACCGCTTGAGCACTGGAATCTCCGCCTGAGCTGCACTCTCTAGGGCCAATTTAAATTCATCTGGGGTAGCTTGCTCTAAGGCTAGGGCGGCCAAAAAAATTCGTCCTATGGGTAAAGACTGCTGCTTTCTCAGTGTTTCAATCGCCACCTTGGGTTGCTTCCCGTAGTCCACCAGAAACGTATTAATTATCCGTTCTTGGTGCTGAGAAACCTGCCACCAAAACCAGCTGCGCTCCAAAATTAAGGTCACCACCAAAATTGAGGCGGCCAGCAATGGCCAAACAACTACGCCACCAGATTTGAATACTGTTGAAATCCCCACTTAAGCTCTCCAATTGGCATGTTTAGCGGTTTTTTATGGCTGATTTATGAGGATAAATCGCTTGGTTATTCAAAGATCACCTGGCCAGGATTTTTTAGATTAAATCATACTGAAGATTAGCAACGCCGGATTTTTTACCGGATTTTTAATATACCCGGTGGGGCAATCCGGCTTTGTCGGCGTTTCAAGACATGTGTTTTTATATAGCATTTTTAAACCTTGTAAACTTATTCATCAATGGCTTTAGATAGTTGTCAAAAAAGTCGTAATTTCACCTCAGGTTTACTTGGCTCAATGCGTCAATAAATAATCACAATTGTTTTCTACTTTCTTGAGAAGAAGTTAAGTTACGGCGATATTGCCTTCATCTCTAAATGCCTCATGTATGATGAGGGCAAGCGTCTAATTTAAGGGCATTGATTTATTGACTCAGTCAGTTTAACCCGTGACTAAGAACCGTCTAAAATTGCGCGTAACCACCCAAAATTTTGCAGGTTTTTATCACTAGCGCCCCTCTGCAAACTCTTGACAAAATATCCCTCAATCACCCGCGAGTACTGAGGAGTCATTAAAGGTCGATGCTTACCCTTGCTTACCCTGGTTAGGGATGTAAATCATAATAAATTGGACAGGATTACACTATGTTGAACCACCGCAATACCCTCAGTCACGACCCTGGATTTACGCCGGAAGAAGTCCTGGAAAATCGCGGTAGAGTTGCGATTTTTATTGATGGTTCGAATCTGTTTTATGCCGCCCTTCAGCTTGGCATTGAAATTGATTACACCAAGCTGCTATGTCGGCTGACTGCGGGTTCTAGATTATTTCGCGCCTTTTTCTACACCGGTGTGGACCGCACCAATGAAAAGCAGCAGGGGTTTCTGCTGTGGATGCGGCGTAACGGTTACCGTGTAATTGCCAAAGACTTGGTGCAGTTGCCCGACGGCTCTAAAAAAGCAAACCTCGATGTGGAAATTGCGGTGGATATGATGGCCCTAGTGGGCTGCTATGACACGGCTATTTTGGTCAGCGGTGATGGCGACTTGGCCTATGCTGTGGATGCTGCGAGCTACCGTGGTGTCAGGATAGAGGTGGTCAGTCTACGCTCCATGACCAGCGATAGCTTAATCAACGTGTCTGATCGCTACATTGATCTAGATACGGTCAAGGACGATATTAAAAAGACACCCCGCAGCCACGGTAATGGATATACCTATCGTCCGTTGACTGGTTTGAGTACGATGGAAGAGGAAGAAGTCGAAGTCACCAGTGATCAGCCTTAGAATCCGCTAGGATAATCTGGCCAACCAGATATGTGCTAGCACAAGTGACACGGTATGAATAAGTGGTATCGGTTTACGTTGGTTGCGGCGTTGGTTGCTGTAATAGTCGTAGCTGTACGAACATGTCAGTCATCAAGTGACACCCTAGAAAGTCTTCAGAATCAAGCGAGTACCGCTCAGACTGAGGCACTGTTAACCCTGAAAGATGTCACCCTAGAGCAGCCTGACGAAAATGGGGGGCTGCTTTGGCGTGTTAAGGCTGAGGAGGCTTCCTATAGCCCAGATCGGCGTTTGGCCAATCTTAAGTCTCCCGAGGGTGAGCTGTTTCAGGATGGCAAAGTGATCTATCGGGTCAAGGCCGATCAAGGTGAGATTCGTGAGGATGGCAAGGCCATATTTTTGCAGGGCAATATTGTGGCTACGAATCCAGACAACCAGCTGACCATTAAGGGAAATAGCCTAGAATGGACCCCCGAGGAAGATCTGCTGCTGGTGCGAGATAGCATTACGGGCAATAACCCCCAGCTTCAGGCCAAGGCTCAGGAAGCAAGGCTGTTTAACAAAACCAAACGCCTGGAGCTGTTCAAGGGGGTGGTGGCCATGACTAAGCAAGAGCCTTGGATCAGCTTTAAGTCAGAAAAACTCGTGTGGCAGCTAGACGAAGAAAAGCTGGAGACGGACGTGCCGTTGCTGATGGAGCGGTATGTTTCTAAAACCGATCGGACGGTAACGGAGCGGTTAGTCGGGAAGCAGGGGAAGTTTGATTTGGTCAAACAGCAGGCCACAGTGCAGCAGCAGGTTCAGCTCAATGCGCTGAAAATTCCTCTGCAAACCAACAGTGACCTGGCGGTGTGGAATGTGAAAGAAGGCACCGTGGTGATTGATAAACCTTTGCAAATTCAGTACCCTAAGCGTAAACTCACCGCCAATGCCAATCAGGGACGGCTCAATTTGAATACCCAGATTGTGGACCTCAAGGGCAATGTGCGGGCTTTAGGCCAAGCCAAGCAATCCCTGCTGACGGCGGATGAGATGACTTGGAATATCCAAACCCAGGATGTGGAGGGTCGTGGCAATGTTGCTTACCAACAGCAAGACCCGGTTGCCACGGTCAATGGCGATCGGGCTGTGGGTAACCTAGAGCGGCAGACGGTGGTGGTTACGGGGCAGGATGTAGTGACTGAGATTGTGCCCCAGGGGCTTGAATAATTTCGTTGCGTTTGGTGTCCCCCAGGCGGTAAGGGTCTTGATTGAACTGGAGGGTGGCTTTGATTTGGTTTGGGAGCTGATTGGCTTTTCCCCATTGTTGTTCGAGGGCAGTTAGGAGGCGATCTTGGCGCGATCGCAACGTCTCTAAGCCGTTACCATAATTAACGATGGCAAACCAAACGATACCCTTTTTCTCCGTCGGAAAGGCTCCGGCCAAGGCACTAACCACCGCCAAGCTCCCGGTTTTAACCGTCGCATTAACCGGAATATTGCGGTCGATCAGGGTGCCTACATCCGTGCCTGACACTGGGAACAGGTCCGCAAAATTGAGATTCTTGGTCTGGAGTCGGTCTTGAATGCCCTGCATCAAGATAATGACGGCCTGAGCAGAAAGCTGATTGTCTTCCCCTAAACCAGACCCATTCACTAGGCTGATTTCCCCAGGTGTCACCCCAATCTGTTCAGCAATTTTCACCACATTGGCCGGACCGCCTGCCAGGGTAGAGAGCATCTCCGCCATCACATTATTGCTGTAGATATTCATAGCCTTGAGAATGACCGCCAGAGGCAAAGACTTATGACGAATCAGCCAGCCCGATGCCTGCTCGATGGTGGGGGCGGCAGAGACGACCTGCACCGGTCCTTGAATCTGCAGTGTCGGTTTGGGCGTACCGGTTGGCAGGGTGGCGTATTGTGTCTCCACCGCCCCCCCCCAGGTGGCAGAGTTCATTGACTGTTTGAGTAGTTCCCCCGACACCAATGGGTCCGTATTGAAATTCATCACAAACCGATCGATCACAATCAGGCTGCCCGTCACCCGTTGAATCCCCAACTGCTGCAATGAATTGCCCAGAGTGATTCCCTCTTCCCACACAAACAGGGGATCATAGGCCCCTTTAATAATCAGATCGCCCTGGAGGGTGCCATTGGCGATGGTGCCTTGCCAGCCCACAAACGTCTCAAACTGATGCTCCACACCATAGGTTTCCAGGACAGCCAGGGTGGTGGCTATCTTGGTGAGGGAGGCTGCCGGTAAGCGGCGAGACTCCTGATGGTGAGCCGCCGGATAGCGCCCCACATTCACCGCCACACTTTGTTGACTGGCAGAAAAGCCCAATCCGGCCAGGCCAGCCACATAATCATTGAGAATTTTTTCAGCCGCCGGATCCGCCGCTAGGCGCTGCTGCAGCCAGGGAGAATCCCAGGTGGGACGGATATCGATGGTAGCAAGGTTAACACTGGTAAGAGGCTGCCAGGGGCGAGGACCAATCAGAGCAGAAATAAAGGCTAGAGGTAAAAGCCAGTTCACAGTAGATGAGTAGTGTAGGTGGGTATGGGGGGAGTTAAGGTGGCTGAGTATCAGCGGTTTCACTGGCTAAAGATACACTAGGAAGGAAGGCTATGCCCATGGTCAACTGGGTAATAGGTAATTGGGCGTAGAAATATTGACTAGGAATAGTGGCTATGGCTAAGGCGGACGAGAATCAATGGTTACGGCGATTGCCATTGATCGTAGGCATGGTGGGAGGCACATTGCTCATGGTCAATCGGTTGCTGACACCAATGGTGACCGACTCCCAGGCGCGGGCCGATGTGGTAGGCGTATTTCTCAGCGCAATTTTGATTTTGACCACCTTACTCTGGCAGCAGATTCAGCCGGTTTTGCCCGAGGCTGTCATCCTAGAGGGGGAAGAGGGCTTTGTGCTGGCCGACGATCTGTCGGATGCCGTAGCAACCGAACTAGCCTGGGCCTCACACCTATTACTGACCAATACGGTTACCCGGTCCCTGGTGGCCTATGCCGATGGTCAGGTGCTGATGCGGCGGGGGGTGCTAGGGCCTGCTAAAGAGGTGGAGATAGGGCCAATTTTAGAGCGAGTGCTGACCCAAAAAAAGCCAGTCTATTTAGTGAGTCTGAAGCTTTACCCTGGCAAAGTTGAATTTAACTATTTACCCGAAAACACCCAGGGCATTATTTGCCAACCCATGGGGAATAATGGCGTGTTGATTTTAGGGGCCAATGCCCCCCGCAGCTATACCAAGCAAGATGAAGCTTGGGTGGAGGGGATTGCCGATAAGCTGGGGGCGAGTTTAGATGCTGTTGTCACATCCCAGGTGACAATATAAACCACAGGTAGCCAAAGATTTTGTATTCTGACAATTGTGCTACTTATTTAGACCCGTGACAGGAGCAACAAGCCATGGCCAAGTTTGTGATGTGGGGCAGCTATTGCGAGAACGCGTTGGAAAAGCGTACGCCCTACCGAGCCGATCACCTGGCAGGACTCCAGGAGCAAAAAGAAAAAGGTCTACTGACTTCTCTGGGGCCGACTACGGATAACAGCAAAGTTTTTGGTACTTACGAAGCTGAGTCTGAAGCCATAGTCCGACAGCTAGTGGAGAATGATCCCTATTGGCTCAATGGTATTTGGACCGAATACGAAGTATACGAGTGGAATCAGGTGTTTTAGTTTAGATTGAGAACTACCGAAGGGAAGGCTGACAACCTAAGTATTTTCCAATTTATCCGGAGGAGTGAGCATGCCAAATGGGTATACAGATCTGTAAGTAGGCTGTATACCCTGGATGAATATGATGCAATCGGAGTCAAAAATTGCGTTACTAATTGATGCAGATAATGCACCTTCTCCAAAAATTGATGCCATCTTGGCAGAGGTTGCTAAATATGGCGTGGCTAATATCCGTAGGGCCTATGGCAATTGGAAAAACTCTAACCTTCGAGGGTGGGAGAGTTGTCTGCATGACTACGCGATCCAGCCTATTCAACAGTTTGACTATACCAAGGGTAAAAATGCAACTGATGCTGCCCTGATTATTGATGCCATGGATTTGTTATACACACAGAAATTAGATGCATTTGCATTGGTATCTAGTGACTGTGATTTTACGCCACTAGTCATGAGAATTCTCACAAGTGGCCTTAAGGTCTATGGTTTTGGAGAAAAGAAAACACCTGCACCGTTTGTTTCAGCTTGTTCGATATTCTTATATCTTGAAACCATTGATCAATTAGCTGATATAGAGGCATCAAAGATGTCTACTAATGAGAGAAAAACACCTCAGGAGCTTAAACAAGATACGAAACTGATGAATCTGTTAAGAGGGGCTGTTTCCAGTACTCGAGAAGACGATGGGTGGTCTCGATTATCTGTTATAGGAGCACATATAGCTAATCAAGCATCTTTTGAATCTCGTAACTATGGTTATGCCAAGTTGAGCAGCATGTTTGAGGCGATTGACTTATTCGAGATGCGTAGAAAAGATAAAGGTGTTTATGTAAAGACTAAAAAGAAGAAATAGATCTTCTCAACTAAGTTGTTTGAGTAAACTCTTTCTTTAAAGTTGTTAAGATTGTTGGAACTTCATGAAGTCGTTTGTAACGCGACCATAGAGAAAATGGTTTTGAGAGGTCGTAGAGCGAATTTTCTAGTTTGCAAAACATGAAATCACTACCGTTGGTGACCATGCCAAAAGCTGGTTGTGTCTCACCAGCAGTCATGTAGGCTAGACATTGGGGAAGGACCATATCTACAGCGAATTTGGAGCGTTTTGCTTCAACTGTAAGCACCCCCATTAAATTGCAAACAACTAAGACATCCATCCGACCTCGATAAATTTCATCACGTTCCGTGACTTTTACCTGTACAGGGACTTCCGAATGAACGAGCAAAGGGGCGTCCTGAAACCCCAATCGCTCTAATAACGGAGCCACGATAGAGAGAAGGATTGGCCACAGCTGGTTCAGCGGTTAGTTGAGGATGGGGAATGTTAGTGTTTATTTATAATGGCCCCCATATTTAGTTAAGAACCCATCATGGTGACTTCCCCCAGTCTAATTGCCCCAGTTATTAGCCGCTGCGAGCTATCGGTGGTCGTGCCGGTTTATAACGAGTACGAAAGTATTCCGTTGCTGGTGGATAAAATTACTGGGGTGGCGCAGCTGATGGATGTGCCCTATGAGCTGATTTGCGTCGATGATGGTTCCACCGATGGGTCGGCGGAGTTACTCAAAACCTTAGCTAAGGAGCGCCATGACCTGCGGGTGATTTTGCTGCGGCGCAACTATGGGCAGACACCGGCCATGGCGGCCGGGTTCAACTATGCCAGGGGGCGGGTGATTGTAACCCTAGACGGTGATTTGCAAAATGAGCCAGCGGATATTGCCACGGTTTACCAGAAGCTGAATGAGGGGTATGACCTGGTGAGTGGCTGGCGCAAAAACCGTCAGGATAATGCGGTGACACGACTGCTGCCGTCAAAAATTGCTAATTGGCTGATTGCCGGAGTAACGGGGGTAAGACTCCATGACTATGGCTGTTCCCTCAAGGCATACAGTGCTGATGTGGTGAAGGATATGAACCTCTATGGTGAGCTGCATCGCTTTTTGCCAGCCTTGGCCTACATAGAGGGGGCTCGCATTAGTGAAGTGCCGGTGCGTCATCATGCTCGTCAGTTTGGCCAAAGCAAGTATGGTTTGGGCCGGACGTTTCGAGTGGCCCTAGATCTGATGACCATCTACTTCATGAAGACGTTTTTGACCCGGCCCATGCATGTGTTTGGCCCATTTGGGGCACTTTCGGTGGTGACAGGCCTGGGGCTGAGTCTCTACCTGGCGTTTGTCAAATTTATCTTGCAGGCTGAAATCGGGGACCGTCCCCTCCTATTGCTGGCGGTGGTGCTGTTTATTTCAGGGATTCAGCTGTTGAGTGTGGGACTGTTGGCTGAGTTAATGATGCGTACTTACCATGAGTCCCAGCAACGTCCCATCTATCGGGTACGGGAAGTGGTAGGTGGAAAAGTGCCTTAATCTTGTCCTTTAATCTTGAACGCTTTAATCTTGCACATACGGTTCACCGTTAATTAAGGCCAGTTCTGCCCTGACAAACTCTCGGCCAAGGTAGGCGGCATGGTCTAGATAGCTTATGGGACAAGGGTTATCTTTGTCTTCAAAGATTTTTATACAGAGTTCTTTGGCGGTACGGCCTTGGTAGATGTGAGTTTCTTGGCGGGGCTGGTTGTTTTTCTTGGCAATTAGGGGTTTACCGGTGTCTGGATCACAGGCTAGACCTTTATCGTTAATGACATTGGTGAAGTGTTTGGCGCAGATCAGACCCTGCTCTGTATCTAGATAGATTAAAAAATAGCCGTCTGGGTCTAGGGCAATAAACCGTTTCGATAGTTTGTCGTCCAATGTTTGGAGGTCAGTCGCAGACGGGGGACTATTGTGGCTGATGGTCATGGTGATGGGGTCGTTACGGGTTGCGCCGCCGTAGCCGATGCATGTGGCTTTCAGCGAGTACCTGAGCTATGGGGGCCGAGTTTTTGGGTAGGGGTCTATTCTATCGTGGGGATTATGGAATTTGCCGTTGCTGATTGAGGGGATAAACCGGTGTGTCAGAAACGCTATACGTCGGTATCTGACAGATGAAATCATCCCGAGGATCGACAACGGCTATAGGTTTATCAGGGGCTTACGGGTCTGCTGGGGCTTGCTCTGGACTTTCCTTTTGGAGCAAGGGCTTGAGGGGTAAGTCTGCGTTAATGGCTTCGATTTCTTGCTGTTCGGCGCTGTTGATGCGGTCGATGTAGTTATCGAGTACCTGGGTCAGGGTGGGGTGGTAGAACCGATGCAGACTGTAGTTGGGGGCAGCAGGAAAGCCGCGTCGTTTTTTGTGGCGGCCACCGGCACCGGGGTCAAATAGCTGAATGCCGTTACTAATACCCCAGTCGATGGGTTCGTAGTAACAAGCGTTGAAGTGGAGGTGATTGTATTCTTCTATGGCCCCCCAGTAGCGTCCATAGAGGCGTTCGCCCTTGGTGAGGCAAAAGGACATGCCGATGGGGTCGTTGCTGTTCTCAGTGTAGGCGGCGAATACGACTGTGCGATCGCAATACTCCGGATACAGCTGCTGAAAAAATCGACGAGTTAAATACTTACTCCCCCACCAGCCAAACTTGTCACAGGTATCACTGTAAAAGTCGTAAACCAAATTACACAGAGTGTCCGACAGGCCATCCCCGGTGTGCACCTCAAAATGTAGTCCGGCCTTAGTAACAGAATTACGCTCGCGCTTGATGTTACGCCGCTGATTGGCATTAAACCGAGCCAAATAGTCATCAAAGGTGGTGTAGCCTTCATTTTTCCAAATGTAGCTATGGTGTAGCCATTTTTGAAAGCCGAGGGATTCCAGATTGCTGCGCCAGGTGGGGTCCGCATAGAGAAAATGACAGCCTGAAATCTGGTTCTGCCGACAAAACTGATCGATCGCCGCCACCATTACCTGGGTCAGCGTCGCCTCATCTTCCCCGGCCGCGATCAAAAAACGATAGCCTTCAGCGGGGGTAAACGGCGACATCCCCAACAGCTTCGGATAATAATCAATGCCCAACTGCTCCGCCAAATCAGCCCACTGGTGGTCAAACACAAACTCACCGCGACTGTGACCCTTGAGATATAGGGGAGCGGCTGCCACCAGGGTGTCCTGACACCACACGGTCAAATGATTGGGCAGCCAACCCGATTGGGCCACGGTACTGCCAGAGGTTTCCATGGAATTCAGCCAGAACCACTCCAGAAATGGCGTCTCTAGCGGTTGGGCCATCTGGTCCCAAGCGGTTCGGGGTAGGTCTGCCATGCAGTTGACCCAACGCAGCGTATAGTCGGTCAGAGACTGGGGTGGAGTGATGGTTATACCCATTGCTTAGCAGAGCGGCTTAGTTCACTACGGTAATGTAGCGCGTTTAGTCTGAAGCATGGGGGATAGGGGTAGGGTTGGTAGAGGGGACCAGGGACGCTACTGAACTGATGGGCCTGATCCCTGCCGTTGGTAATTTAAAAAAATTTCATCCCCCATGGTTTGGCTTGACTTCAGGGTGAATCTGGGAGCCTGGTCCAGGGAAAACCCTTCCCCGTCGCAGGGGGTGGGGGATGTCGCGCCGCCGATGATTAGGGGACAAATGGTGAGCCATAGTTCATCGATCACGTCAGCGGCCATCAGCCCAGCCACGAGTTGCCCGCCACCCATCACAAGTACATGGCCCATGCCCAGGGTATGGAGTTCCTGTAAAATTTGTGGCCAATGGTATTCCCCAGCGGTTTTAATAGGAGCGATCCAAACCCGATCAAAGCCCGGCTGTTCCCGCCAATGTTCAGCCCCAGCCTGGGTGGTGAGTAACCAGCGCGGCACCGGCTGCCTAAAAAAATGTGCGTTGGGTACTATACCCCCTGAGCGGGAGCAGACAATGTGGGTGGGCTGGGGCGGTTGCTGACGCTGGCAACGGGTTGCTAATAGGGCAGGATCTTTAACCAGAGCGGTGGTGCCGTAGGCCCGCAGGGTGCCTGCCCCAAACAGGGTCGCGTCTGCAGTTGCTAAGCGTTGTTCTAGATGACGCTGATCGTTGGCCGATGGAAACCTTGCTGCCGTGCCATGGGTATCGCTAATTTTGCCATCGGCACTCATGGCTAAAATAGCAGTGACATGGGGACGATATCCGGCTGCCGACCTAGACCGTAAAGCTGGGGCTGACATGTTCTTAACTAAGGGAGAGACGCTGAGAATATTCGCTCACAAGCAATTAAGTTACCTTTGATAAGGCTTCATCTATGTAAGTGCTATTTCAACTTTTGCCAATGTAGCCGGTAGATGGGTAAGACCAGTCGATAAACTAGATGGGTGTTAATACCGGTATCAGTAATAACACTGTGGTTGTATGTATGAACATAGTGAAAGCTGAGATTTTGGTTCCATGGTTTAACCCTGTGTTTCCTGTTGAAATCAGTGACGGTTCTTTAACTTTAAGTTGTTAGCGGTTTATGGCTAAGCGTCCTCTTTCATTCCGCCGGTTATTGATGCTGCGTATCTTGCTGCTGAGTACGCCGGTGTTGCTGCTTGGCCAGGCCATTACCCTGCGAAAGGCACGGTCTAGCTTGCTGGAAACTGCGCGGCAAAATCTAGCCAGCAGCGCCATCAACAAGGCAACTGGTTTAGAGGACAGTGTGCGAGCCGTGGAGTCTGAACTACTGTTATTAACGGATAGTCAGGCCTTAAAATCTGGTGATGCGGATGATGTGGCGGTCGCCCTAAGTCGTTACACCAAGGTGGCTTCCCACACGGTGGGTTGTTTAGAGCTAACCGAGGCTGAAACTGGTGCAGTCATATCGACAACCTGTAATCAACCCTTGCTGCCCACACCGCTACAGCTTCCGTGGCAGCAGTCGCCCACGGGGAATGCGGACTTTTATTTGGTGGATCTGGATAGTCCTCAACCAGCGGATGGCGTTGATGGGAACGCCCTAGAGGATGACGCCCAGGGAATGCACCCTTCTATTATTGACCTGACGGTGGCAGCGCCGATTTATAACCCTGAAGGACAGCTGCGTTATACCCTGTCTGCCCAGCTTGGGTTTACCCAGCTGGAGGATACTAATCCCCGTTCCCTGGTGGGTAAAACCGTGATTATTGATCCTAACGGGATTGTGGTCACCCACCCTAACCCCGAACTGGTGGGTAAGTCGGTGGATGATCTCCATGGTGCGGATCGGTTTGTGAGCATTATCAGCAGTATTCGGGTGGGCAACGCGGATACCCTACACCTCTTTAGCTTGCTGGAGAATGGGGATGAGTGGCTGGCGGGCTACAGCGGCGCGGAACTGCCCTTGTCTAGCGGGGTGACGGAGACCTGGAATGTGCTAGCGGTAACGCCTCTGAATCAGGCACTCCATGCGTTGGGGGAAATTCGGATGATTTTATTTCTCCTAACCCTGGGGCTGCTGGGGGCGAATGGGCTATTGGCGCTCTATGTCGCTCGGAGTCTGTCCTTACCTGTGGAGCGGTTGATTCGCTACACCCAACAGGTGCAGGATCTATCTTCTGAGGTGAAGGCCGCTCCTCCGAATCGTAGTATTTGGGAGTTGGACTATTTGGGTAAGGTGCTAGAGCGGATGCTACGGCGTTTGGAGGGGGGGGCGCAAGAGCTACGCGAGGCTTGGGAAAATGCCCAGATGGCTAACCAGCTCAAGAATGAATTTTTGGCCAATACCTCCCATGAGCTACGCACGCCGCTCAATGCCATTATTGGCTGCATTCGACTGGTGCGTGATGGCTGCTGCGACGATCGTGAGGAAGAACTGGAGTTTTTGGAACGGGCCGATAATGCGGCCATTCATTTGCTCAAGATCATCAATGATATTTTGGACATTGCCAAGATAGAGTCGGGCACCGTGAGTCTTGATTTGGATACCTTGGATTTAGGGGAGATTGTGCGGGATGTGTTAGATATGCAGGCCCTGCAGATTCAGCAAAAGGGATTGACGCTCCATCGTCCCCATAAGTCGGAGCCGATCTGGGTGAAGGGGGATGGGGATAAGTTAAAGCAGGTGCTGCTGAATATTGTTTATAACGCGATCAAGTTTACTGACAGTGGCAGCATTACGGCCAAGATCACGGTGGTTTCTGAGGTGGGTGCTAAGGATGATTCAGGCGAGGATACTGTGCCAGCGCCTCGGGTGAGTGTGACGATTCAGGATACGGGGATTGGGATTGCGCCGAAGGATCAACAAAAACTTTTCCATCCCTTTGTCATGGTGGATGGTAGCCACACCCGTAGCTATGAAGGAACGGGACTGGGGCTGGCCATTTCTAAGAACTTTATGAAACTGATGGGGGGCAGCATTGGCCTCTACAGTGCCGGTGTGGATCAGGGGACGGCGGTGACCTTGAGTATGCCGCTGTTGGCTAACCACGGTGAGGTGGCGGCGGACCCGGTTGATGCTGCGGAGGCTACTGAGCAGGTTTTGGTGGGGTAATAGGCTAAGGGGTAAGGTCAATCCAGGTGCCAGCTTGCTCTAGGGATTGGGAGAGGGCCTCTAGGATGGCGACTAGGGTGGTGCCGACGGCGCCTGAGGAGATGGGAGAGGGCTGGTTGGTGAGGACGCTGTGGATGAATTGGTTACACATGGTGGCCAGGGGTTCTTGCTCGGGTATTTCCAGGGCTAATGGGGTTAGGGCTTGGGGCTGAAATGTGTTGGGGGCGAATTGTCCCATTTGTAGCGTCAGTGGGGTGTCGGGCTGCATTTCGTCAAAAATCAGGCTGCCGCGATCGCAAACCACAGACAATTGCCGTTGCTTGTGGGGATTTGCCCAGCACAGATGAATGGTCGTTTCGAAGCCGCTGGGGTAATGGAGCCGACACCACACCACATCGGCCAGGGGCCGGTCTGAATGCTGTGGTAGCCAATTCAGCCCCTGGGCTTGGACGCGGTTTGGTGAAGCATTGAGCCAGTGGTTAAAAATGGCGATGTCGTGAATGGCCAGATCCCAGAGGGCATCGACATCGTGGCGGACGGGGCCGAGGTTGGTGCGGGCGGCATAGCCATAGCGGGGAGTGCCTAGACGCTCCAGGTTTGCTTTAGCGGTGGTGATGGCGGGATGGAAAAGGTAAGTGTGGTCAACAAACAGCTGTCGGTTTTGCTGTTGGGCCAGTTGGCAAAGGCTGGCGGATGTGGCGGCGGTGAGGGTGAGGGGTTTTTCGCACAGCACATGGAACTGTCGCTGCAGGGCAGCGGTGACGATGGCCTGGTGGGTGGTGGCGGGGGTGGCGATCGCCACCGCTTCTAACCCTTCCATCTCCAGGGCCTCTTCCCAATGCTCCAGCAACCGGACGGAGTCATCCAGGCCAAACTTGGCGGCGGTGGTTGCTAACTGCTCGGCTTGTGGATCCACCACCGCCCGCACCTGAATCTGGGGATGGGCCAAAAAGTTGCGTAGGAGGTGGGTGCCCCAACGGCCCACCCCCATGAGTGCCAGTTGAATTTGGCCCATGTTAATGTTTCCTGGTTAATGTTTCCTGGTTAATGTTTTCTATTAACCAGCGGCCAAGTGCTCAGACAGCATGGGTTCTAGCTGCTGATAGGCTTGCTGGGCGGCACCTTGTTCCGCCTGTTTGATGGAGGGGCCTTTACCGTCCCCCCAGAGTTTGCCCTGATAATGCACTTGGGCATAAAACCGTTGCGGATCGCCATGGTTCTGGCTGATTTCTGAGACGGTGTATTCCGGTAGCTGTTTGCTGTGGGCCTGGGTGAGTTCCTGTAGGGCGGCCTTATAGTTTTGTCGGGCGGGGTCCCGCTTGATGGTTTGGGTGAGGCGTTCAAAGCGGATATCCAGCCAAGGGCGAATCAGGCTGAGGTCGTGGGTGCTGAGGTAGAGTGCCCCCAGGACTGCTTCAAAGGCATCGGCTAGGCGGGAGCTTTTGCCTGCTCGATCTCCGGCGGCACTGGTGGAGATCTGTAGGTAGCGGCCAAAGTTATAGTCCTGGGCCAAAATTGCCAGGGTACGATCGCTGACCAGTTGCGATCGCACGGCGGCCATATCCCCTACGGACATTTGAGGATAGGTTTCTTGCAAAAATTCAGCCGCAGCTAGCCGCAGGGCCGCATCCCCCAAAAATTCTAGGATTTCGTTATTTCGGTCCGCCGATTTAGAAATATCCACCAGCGCCTGATGCAGCAGTGCCCATTGCACAGGCGCATCCTCGGCTAAGCCTAGCTTTGCTACGAGCTGCGTTAGCTCTTGGTGCCGCCGGGGATCATCTTGCGCTGTCCACGGTTCACTACCCAATGCCTTCTGGCTGCTGACCATTTCCCCTTGTTTGGTGGGCAGCGCCCACCCTCCTATGCGCATAAAAAAGTGGAAAGAGTCGGCCGTAAGCCGGGTTCTGTTCTCGCCGATGTCAACCTAGGGCGAGCACGAGCGGGCGGTTATCTATCTGGGACGACTGTTACCAGTCGCCTCTAGCGGTACACCAAAAGCGGGGCTGGAAAAAGGTCAACCATGACCCCTGCGACCTTGCTCCTGGCCGGGGTTTACCGAGCCAGTACCTCTCGATACTGCTGGTGCGCTCTTACCGCACCTTTGCACCCTTACCTGTAGCGGGGCAAGCCCCGCCCATCGGCGGTATGTTTCTGTGGCACTATCCTCACGGTCACCCGCACTGGGCGTTACCCAGCAAGCCTGACCTTTTAGGAGCCCGGACTTTCCTCAGACGAAGGTCTTAGCAAAGCTAAGGTCTTAGCAAGGCTAAGGTCTTCGTCCGCAACCGCAGCACCAACTCTTTCCGACTAACTATAATATCGTGGCGCTGCGGTGTGACGTCAAAGCTAAATATTGGGTTTGAGATATTGGGTTTGAGATATTGGGTTTGAGAACGGGCAATGGGATATGGGGAACGGGCAATGCTGAGCTCAGCTTTTCAACTCTATGGCTAATGGGGCTATTGCAAATGGGGCAATAGGCCGGAGCGCTCTAGGACAAGCTTGACTTGTTCATTCATGCCTTTGGCAACAATCTTGGCGCCTGCTTGCTGGGATTGGAGAACCCCTTCCCAGAATATAGCTGCGGTGGAGGGCTCAATGAATTTAGTTTTGGCCATGTCGATGATGAGGGTGACCCCAGGCTGCAGCTTTTGTTTCAGGTCCTGTTGAAAAAATGGTGAGATGACGCTGTCTAGGCGGCTGGGGAGACGAATGATTGCTTGGGATGTAACCGAAGTGGTATTCATGGGTAGCAAAAAGTACTCAGTACGTTACTACGATAAGCGAAATATATCTAGCGAATCAGGGGCTTTCTACGGATTTGGCTGCTTTTTTAGATGAAGTTTCGGAGTATCTTAAAGCTAGTTAAAACTGAGTTCTACCTAATAATACGTAGTCCATAAATGGTGCATAGGGCACCGCTGATGGATGTCTGAACACAAAATCTGCCTTACTCCACCGCCAACGAAACCTTTTTCCCACCAATACTCCGCAGATCCGCCAACAACTTTGCCACATCCGCATAGGGCAACGTCCGATCTGCTTTCAGCAGCACAAACCCCTCCGGATTCTCCGCAAAATATTCTTGAATAATCGGAGCTAAGGCCGGAATCGTCACGGCTTCATCTTCATAAACCGTCTGTCCATCATCCCGCAAACCAATCACCAACGGCTCAGCCTTTTCCAACACCTCTTCATCCACCCCAGACACCGCCTGGGGCAAACTCACCCCAAAAATCTGTACGCCGCTGAGTTCCATGGAGATAATCACAAAGAAGGTGAGGACCGTCATCAACACATCCATCATTGGCACCAGGTCCACCTCGGGGATACCTGAACTTTCATGGCGCGATCGCAACCCCATTACTCCCCCTCACCATTCTCTAACGCTAACGAAACCCGATCACCACCCACTGCCCGCATATCCCCCAAAAACTGCATCACATTTTCATAGGGCAATGTCTGATCCGGTACCAAATAAACAGTTTTATCAGCGTTCTTTTCCAGATATTCACTGATCTCCAGGGCCAGCTGCTCAGACTCTATGGGTTGACCATTGAGCAACGTTTTCTCATTGGCATCCATTTCCACAATAAAAATCTCATCAATGGACGGCAGCTGGTCCGGCGGCACATCCTCCGTCTGTTCCGGTGGCAGCTCCACCTCAATCAGCTGCTCACTTCCCAAAGACACTGAAACTACCACGAAAAACGCTAGCACTCCCATCATCACCGTGAGCATGGGCACCAGATTAATGGTGGGAATTTTGCTTTCACTGCGTTTACCAAAAGCCATAAAAAGACGTACTTTAAGGGGTTGAGCGCTGACGGAAGAATGTTATCTAGGGTGGGCTAGGAGAGGGTTGACCATCCCTAATAGTAGGTTTTTGACACCGACGGTTCTTCTTCAGGATGTCCATTTTCGGTAGCTTGCAACGCGGGTTCATACCAGTATTGCCGATAGATCAGTTCTAACTCATTGCCCGCTTCGGAAAAGTAATCCGCTTGCTGACTCTGGAGAGACACCAGCACCCGCAGCACCAACAGGGCCAAAATAGCGACCACCATACCCGCTGCCGTGGTAATGAGGGCTTCCCCAATACCGGCGGCGGCCTTGCTGGCTCCTTCTCCACCGCCGCTGCCGCCAATATCCAGACTGTAGAAGGTGGCAATCAGACCGGTGACCGTTCCCAACAGTCCTAATAGGGGTGAAATGGCCACAATGGTCTCCAGCAGTTTTTCGCCCTGGCGCATTTTGACAAATTCTCGATCCGCTGCGGTTTCCATGGCGAGGCGGAAGGTTTCGGGGGAGGCATTGCGCAACCGTAGGGGGGCAAAGAGGAAACGGCCAATGGGGGTATCGCTATGTTGATTTGCGATCGCAGCCGCCTCATTCAAGTCTCGAGGTGCAGCGGCCAACACATCGCTGACAATTTTGCCCTCCCGGCGCAACAGGTCGGACCAAAACCGAGTCCGCTCCAGGGCACAGGAAATAGTCAGCACTGAAGCCCCCACAATGGGCACCATCACCGGCCCTCCCTTGGCCAAAAAGTCAAATACCGTTGCCATAGCCTATGTCCTCAAAAACGTGGGTAGATAGTGAATTCAGCCTGCCTAATAACCGGCCTAATGTCTGAACTGGTGACTGCTTGGTGCCTAACGGGTGCGCTCCTAATGTCTTACTGGCGATCGCCTTAATCATCCCCGTCTTCCTCTGCTTCAGCCGTAGATCCAGCCGTAGATCCAGCCGTAGAATCAGCGGTGGGTTTTGGGGTAGATTCAGCGACATCATCAGCCACCGTTGCGGGAGTTGATGAGACCTGAGCTGCTGCCGTCGTTCCTGGGGGAGCAATCGCTGCCGGGTCAGGCACTGCCCCACCTGCGGCAATCAACACCTCCTGCCATCCCAGGTTTCCATCCCTGTCTACCGTTACCATCACCGACTCCACCCGACCAGCGGCCACGGTTCCGGCCCCCACCACATCACATTCAAATGTCTCCCCCCGCTGGTTGACTCGATAGGCATCGCGGCAGTCAATGGCCAAACGCTTACCTAGGGCTTCCTTAGTCTCGTCCTGAATAGTTTCTTCGACGGAGGCCAAATTAATCAGCACCTTAGAGCTTGGCACATCCCAACTCAGGGTACCTTGGTCATCCTGCTGAATGACATTGATGGTGAACTGTCCTCCGTCGGGTAGCTCCCCCACACAGCGAAAGTAAGCCTCGGCCTGCTTCTCCACTCGGTTTGGACAGATGACTGACTTGAGGGACAGCCGCCGCCCCTGGCGCTCAATGTCATTTTGAATGATGGCCTCAATGCGAGACATATTTAAATTTTGCGAGCAACTGCCTAGGAAAACCAGACCCAGGATTGCCCCCACTCGAACGATGGCGACCATGCGGCAATGACAAAAAAAGTTAACCAAGACTCACTATAACGGTGGGGTTTAGGGGCCAGGTAAAGGACGGGTTAAGGGACACCGGGATGATGGTAGAAAACTCTGATAAAGACTCCATAACGAAGCTGCACCAAAACCCACGCCAAGACTTAGACCAGGGCTTAGCCTTTAATCTGCCGCACCAAATGGTGTAATTCTGGCAAAATCAGGGCGTCCATGGCTAAGGTCACCCCATTACTGGAACCGGGCAGTAAAAATATTAGGGTGGATTGATACACCCCAGCGGTAGCCCTGGAGGCCATGGCCCTGGAGCCAATTTCAGCATAGCTAAGCTGTCGGAAAATTTCGCCAAAGCCGGGGATTTCTTTTTCCAGGAGCGTTGCGATCGCATCATAGGTGGTATCCCTGGGCGCAATCCCAGTCCCCCCATTGCAAATGATCACATCCACCGTCGGTGTCAGTCGCTGCACCAAACTAGCAATCTGCTCCGGTTCATCCTTGACCAATCGATAAGCCTCTAACCGATGACCAGCCCCGCGCAGCTTGGACTTAATCAACTGTCCGCTCTGATCAGATTCCACCGTACGCGTATCACTGACGGTAATCACACCACAAGTAGCGGACAGTGAACCCTGATCGGGATGGGGGGAAGCCATAGGTAAGGTGGTGAATTTGAGTTGTGAGCTAGGGTACCTGAAAACTCATCTGCCGAGAAATCAGATCGCAGAAAAACAACTCAAAATTCAGCCCTCACCTCTAAAAATCAATTCTTGGTCAGGCCAAGGCCATTTTCCTCAGCATAGCGATTCATAAACCGCATGAATCGATCCCACTCAGCCACACTCTTCATCAGCAGTCTGGCCTCTAATGCAGCGGGCGCGCCATTAATAAACTTGGCATTGACTTCCCGGCTAATGATTTCGCCTTCTTCGTCCACTAGATAGAGGCCCGTCACCTCAAACCCTTCTTCCATCAGGGCCTTGGGCTCCTCAAAATAAAATGTGGCAGTGCCGTCGGAACCATCCTTGGCACGGGTTAGCCGCACATCTGGAATCACTTCCTCAGCCACACCCCGAGCAAATTGGATTTCTGCCATGGCACTGTCCTCTAGATTAAATAGTGTTTATAACTCGTTTGTAACGAAGCATTAAGCTTCTATCATCCCATGATCCGGGTGTTGTTTAAAACACTATCGGCAAAACTTTGCCCTGATCCCGGCTCTATGTTTTCTCGGAAACCACCACCCGATAGGGCGACGCTAGGGGCGGCATCTGCTTACGTAAGACCAACCCCTGGTAAACCATGGCGGCCACTTCACCCCAGGTGGCCACCTGGTTCGGGACCAATTGATCGAGCTGGGGATAGTTAAAGACGAGGCCGAGCTTGGTGGCGGTTGCGATCGCCTCCACGGCATAGCGGGGAACCTGGGACTGGTCTTGATAACGGGTCAGCACCCCGGCGGTGTTTTTAGCCGTCAGATTGAGGCCACTCACTAGGGCCAACAACACCTGGATTTTTAGAATGGATTGCTCTGGAGCAAAGGTGTAATCGGGAAAGCCGGAGAGAAACTTGGCCCGGTAGGCCCGGTGGATCGACTCCGAAGCCCAATGGGCAGCGGGGACATCCCGAAAGGCCACCGGATAGCGCTGGGGTTTGGGGTCAAAGGCCCGCACCACCAGGTTGGCAAACTGGGCCCGAGTCATGGGGGCGTCGGGGGTCGTGGCCATTTCCAGCAGATTTTGAGTTGCCAGGGACTGCCAAAAGTCCATGGCCCAATGGGCCGTGGCCCCATGAGTCCCAGGCACATCGGTAGCCGTCGTATTGCCCCTGGCCGCTACGCTATTGCTCACTGCTGTCCTAGCGGGCTGCACAATGTAGGGCGACGTCAGGGGCGGCATCCGCCCCAGGGTGACCAAACACTGATAGACCAACGCCGTTGTCTCCCCTCGGGTAATGGGCTGCATCGGTCGCAACTCTGCCACATTCGGGTAGTTCACCACAATGCCCCGGCGGGTGGCCATGGCCACCTCCTCCACTGCATAGGGGGGCACCTGGGCCCGATCTGTATATATGCCAATCTCAGCGGCCTGGCCCTCCCCCAGCTTCAAACCATTGAGCAGGGCCACTAAGGCCTGGGCCCGCGTCATGGGGTCATTGGGGCGAAAGGTTTGATCGGGAAATCCGGCAATAAATCCCTGGGCTTGGGCTTGGTAGATCACCCCCCGGGCCCAAAACCCCGAGGCCACATCCTGAAACGGCTGGAAGCGGCTGCTGCTGCTGTCAGCGCTAGCCGGAAATGTGGCCATGGCTAGGGCGGCAAACTGAGCCCGCGTCACCAGCAGGTCGGGCTTAAAGGAACCATCAATAAATCCTTTGATAAAGCCAGCCTCGGCCATGGCGTCAATGAAGGGGGCGGCCCAATGGCCCACCACATCCTGAAAGCGACTGTTTAAGTTCAGGGGAGGGGGGGGCGGTTCATCCGGGGTGGGCGGGGCCGGGGTGGGGGTGACTCGCCCCAACAGCATGGGGGGCACTGCCACCGGATCTGGCAGGCCACTAGCCACATAGCGAATGGCCCCCTGCGCCCGATTGGGGTTGATATCATTGCCCGCCGTAGTAATGGCCTGACGACTCTCGTTGCACAGATCCCACTGACCGTTGTCTTTAAATTCGTTACCCCCCAGGTCCTGACTTTGGCCCACATCGGGCTGGGCCGTATCCTGCACCCACAGCCCCATGGTCTGATTGCGTAGGATACGATTTTGTCGCAGCACTGGCTTAGCTGAGCGAGATAGGACAATCCCAGCTCGGTTCTCCAACACCTGGTTGTCAATCAGTAACGGTGCGGATTGATCGCTAATGGCAATGCCGTAGCCAGTCTGGGTAAAGCGGTTTTGCCGCACCTCCCCCTTAGAACGGCGCACCATGAACAGGCCACTGGCCTGATTGCCGGAAAATTCATTGGCCAGCAACACCGGCAGGGCATCGCCGGTGACGAAAACACCGTCTCGCCCACAGTTTTTAACCTGACAGCGGGTCAGGAGGGCCGAGCCCTGGTCTAACCACACCCCAATGCCCTGGGCCTGGGGATTGGTCACCGTCACATTGCGCAACTGGGCGCCATCCGCCAGCTGTAGGGTCACCGACTGGAGACCAAAATCCTCCGTGGCCAGTGCGCCCCCACCGCTAATGGTGACATTCCCAATGCCCACCACCGTTACCCCCGACGCCAGGGTTAAGGGAAATGATTCGCCCTGGCCATAGGTGCCCGCTTCTAGTTGTATTGTGGTACCGGCGCTGGCCCGGCCTAGGGCCTGGGTCAAGGTGTTGAACGGCGACTGACGCGTTCCTGTACCCTGGGCACTGGCCCGATTGACGTATAAAACAGGGGCGGGAGCTTGCACCATGGCAACTAGGCAAATGGATTGACCCACTTAGGGTAATGGGAAACGCAGACGGCTTCACCTATGATTGATCATTCTGACTGAAAAATTTATCTTCGATGTAGGGCTTCGATCTATTTAAGTCAACTGCCAAGTCAACCGCCGCCATGCTCATAGCCATTGCCATAGTCAACGTTGCGATCGCACTGCTCTGCCTCATCCTAGCCGCCTACGTGCTGCGGTTTAGCCACCAAGTCACCCAGCTCAATAGAGATCTCAATCGTTGGACAGTACTATTAGAAAACACCCTCACCCAGCAGGCCCTCACCCTCACCCAAAAGCGCACCCAGATCAGGCAGTGGCAGCTGATCCAACTGCAATGGCAACTGCAGCAACGGCGCATCAGACAAATTGCCAAATTCCTCAGGCTCATGGCCCTATTCAGCCGACGGCGACGGCTATAGCCAACCCAATGCGCTGGCCCTAGATTTCCTCCCCGAACTCTTCTTCCTCAATCGGTGGGCCATGCCCACCCGCCCTTCTCCCCTTCCCCTCACCGTGGGCCTGCCCACCGCATCCCATGTCCCAAGACAACTCCGACAACTTCATCGGCGGCCTATTAGCCGGCACCGCTATCGGCACCGTCATCGGCCTGCTGATCGCCCCCCGCAGCGGCAAACATACCCGCAAGGTGCTCAGAAAATCAGCAGACGCGGTCCCTGATCTAGTGGAAGACCTCGCCACCAGCGTGCAATTCCACGCCGATAAGCTCTCCCAAGCCACCCTACAAAATTGGGACAGCACCCTAGATCGACTCAAAGCGGCCCTAATTGCTGGCCAAGCAGCCACCCAGGAAGAGTTGCTCCAAACTAGGCCCCCAGCCCAAACTAAGACAGCGTCCCCGCGTGACTAATCCCGTGATCTGGTTAGGTCTGTCCATTTTGTTGCTCGCCCTGGGGCTAGCCCTGTTGGTGTGCGTATCTATCCCGGCATTATTGGGCCTAGCCCGAGCCGCTCGCAGTGCCGAAAAGCTGTTTGATACCCTGGACCGGGAGCTGCCCCACACCCTACAGGCAATGCGCAATACGGGCCAAGATCTCAGTGGCTTAGCCGACGACATGACCGATAGTGTCAATAGTGCCCGCAACATTGTTAAACAGGTGGATCACAGCCTCAGTGATGTGCGCCAACAGGCCCACCAACTTAGCCGCACCACCCACAGTGTGGTCGTAGGATTCAGGGCGGCTTGGCGGGTCCTGACTAAACCGACCCCAACCCGTGCCAAGCGTCCACGCAAACCACCCGTTAAACCAACCGCCAAACCATCCAGCAAACCACCGGCCTCAAAAAATCCAGTCCCAAAATCACCACCCGGATCAAAGGATAGGACGTCCGACCGTAGCTCTGATGCATCCATGACCATTGATGATTGACGGAAACCTGTATTCTTCTTTACATTAGAGTTAGGTAAACAAGTGTAAACATCATGAGCCCACGCTTTCACAATTGGTTGCAGGCTTCCCTGTGGGGAAGTTTGTTGGTTTGTTGCATTGCTTTCACCACAGGGGTCGGACCGGCCTACGCGTACAACAATCCAGAACTGCTGCCAGACAAGCCCACCATGGTGATTGATCTAGCCAAAATTCTCACCCAGTCCCAAGAAAACTATCTCAACGAACATCTACCAGAGTTTGAGGCCAAAACGGGTTGGAAGCTGCGCGTGCTCACCCAGTTTGACCAAACCCCCGGCCGAGCGGTCAAAGATTTTTGGGGATTGGACGATAAGAGCGTCATGGTGGTTGCTGACCCCCGCGGCGGCAATATTCTCAACTTTAGTGTGGGGGATTCGGTCTATCCCCTGCTCCCCCGCGTCTTTTGGATTGAACTCCAAACCCGCTTTGGCAACCAGTTCTTTGTCCGTGACAACGGTGAAGATCAGTCCATCATGCGCTCCATTGAATCCCTGGAAACTTGCTTGGAGCGGGGCGGTTGTTCCGTTGTGCCCGGTCTGCCTAGAGAGCAATGGATTCTCACCCTGATTACCTCTCTGCTAGGGGGCGTGATCTGCGGGTTTGCTGCCCACCCCCGCAAGGAGGGTCAGATATTCTCCTGGCAGTGGATGCTGATTTTCTCACCCCTGTGGGGCATGTTGTTCATTGCCTTTGGCATTGGTCCTGTGGTGACTAGAACCCAGGACTGGGTACCGCTGACCCGTAACATTGCCGGGTTCCTGATTGGGGCCCTGGTGGCGTTCTTGAGTCCGGCGTTTGTCAACTCATCGACCAACACAGAAACCTAGATCGTGAGCCCAGTGAGTCAGGTTAGGAGGCTGGATCGGGGATTCGATTCTATGCATTGAGGTGAAGCAGACCTCAGCCTAGGGGCGACGGGCTCCAGCCCAGGGACCAGGTGGGCTTTTGGGCAGATCAAACACGGACTGTTGCTGATCGTAAATTACCAATCCTCGGGCTTGGTAGTTTCTCAGGGCATGGGGACCATCGATGGAATTGGTGTGTACCCACACCCGTTTTGAAGTCAATTTCCAGGCTGTGTTGAGGGCCTGGGTGAGGAGGTACCCCCCATGGCCCTGGCCAATAAACTGGGGCAACAGACCAAAGTATTCGATTTTGGCACTGCTATCAAGCTGTTGTGAGAGTTCAAAGTACCCGGCGGGTGACCCTTCCACATAGCCGACAAAAGTTCGGACGGTGTCCTGGCTGATGTAGTCCAACCATTGTTGATAGGTCCACCGCAGCCGGTCCATCCAATACCAGGGACTACCCACAGCTGTATAGAGAAACCGTTGGAACTCTGGGCAAGGAATCCTCGATTCCATGACGGTTAGGGCTGTGGGTGCGGCCGGAATAATCTGCGCCGCAGACAGCATTTCTAAATAGGTGGTGGTGACCTCGAATCTGGCCATTTGTTAGGAAAATGGTCGGTAAAAGGGAGAAAGGGAGGGTGGGCAGGCCCACCGGAAAAGGGCCGCCTACCGCACAAGCAACGTCAGCCTTAGCGTAAGGTAGCAATTTTGGCCTTCAGGGTGTCCGCCATATCGAGTAGTTCACCCTGGGAGAGTTCTGCCTGCTCGCCAGAACTGAGCCATTTCAGCTGGACGGTGCCGCCCTCGGCTTCGGCATCGCCAAGAATCAGGCAGGCCATGGCTCCACTGCGGTCGGCCCGTTTGAACTGTTTCCCAAAGACACTGCCGCTGAGGTCAACCTCGACGGCAAAGCCCTGATGGCGTAGCTGCTGGGCTAAGACCGTGGTGACGGGTTCTGCCTTTTCCCCACGGGACACCATGTAGAAATCTAGGGTGGGGGTGGGGGTGGTTTGGAGCTGCTGAAGCAAAATGGTCAGCCGTTCTAAGCCAATGGCAAAGCCGATGGCGGGCACCTCGGGACCGCCCAACTGCTGCACCAGACCGTCGTAGCGACCACCGCCGCAAACCGTGGCCTGGGCACCGAGATCCGCTGACATGATTTCAAAGGCGGTGTGGGTGTAGTAGTCGAGACCGCGCACCAACCGAGGATTGATGGTGAAGTCGATGCCTAGGGCGCTGAGCTGTTGTTGCACCTGATCGAAATGGCCCTGGGAATCCTCACTGAGGTGATCCAGTAGGCTGGGGGCGTCCTGAATGATTTCTTGAGTGCGGCTGTCTTTGCTGTCGAGGATGCGGAGGGGATTGCGGGTGAGTCGATCCTGGGAATCTGAGTCCAGGTCATCCCGGTAGGGGGTGAGATAGTTGATCAGGGCATCGCGATAGGCTTGGCGGTCTGCGCCGCTGCCCACGGAGTTAATGTCCAGGCTGAGGGATTTGAGACCCAGGGTTTGGAGGATATCGGTTGCGATCGCAATCACCTCCACATCTGCCCGTGGATCGCGGCTGCCCAAAATCTCCACATCCAACTGATGAAACTGCCGCTGCCGACCCTTTTGGGGACGCTCATAGCGAAAGGCTGGCCCCGTGTGCCACAGCCGCTGCACCCCACCACTGGCAAACAGTTTATTGCCAATAAATGCCCGCACCAGACCAGCGGTAATTTCAGGCCGCAGGGTAATGGAACGACCACCGCGATCCTCAAAGGAGTACATCTCCTTCCCCACCACATCGGTGGCTTCCCCAATGCCCCGAGCAAAAAGTTCTGTTTGCTCCAACATGGGCGGTCGAATTTCCCGGTAGGCTGCCCGGTGAAGAATATCTCGAGCCGTCGCTTCCACATGCTGCCACACCACCGCCTCATCCGGCAGAATGTCACGGGTACCTCGCAGGGCCTGGATATTGCTCATCAGGGAACAGAAAATAAATAAATGGGCAATGCCCACACTATCAAACTCATGGGCCAAATCATAGGCAAAACCCTAGACTAAACCATGGATCAGCTAAGGGACGTCGAACTTTGTTCGAATAGGGTTCGAACAAAGTTTAAGAGGCCAACTCCTGCTGGCTGCCCATAGCTGGCAACGCACAGCAGTTGACATCATCAATGCACACCTTGCCCCACTTCAGCGCCCAGCGCACCAGGGCCACCCGGTTACCGGTGGCTGTTTTGTTCAGGACGTTGCTGATGTGGTTATCAACGGTGCGCTTGCTGATTTCCAACTGGGCCGAAATTTCTTGGTTCGTTAAACCAGCGGCAACCAGCTCAACAATTTGCAATTCCCGATCTGATAAAGGTGCTTGCTCTTTAAGAGACGGTTGTTCTTGGAGAGACGGTTGCTCTTTAGGAGACGTTTGCTCTTGGAGAGACGTTTGCTCTTTAGGAGACGTTTGCTCTTTTTCCTGGGAAGATTGGCTAGCTAACATGGAATACCCCCTCGCTCACTGCGTATATATGCTCAGTGCTCATTACATCATAACCATTTTCAAACTGGGGTGGGTTTGGCCGGTTTTTTATTTAAATTGACCCTAACGCTTCCCTAATTGACGGGTCCATTTCCATAGTCCGGTGACTCGACGCCCCAAATGCAGCAGTTTGGGGGTGACGGTGTCGCTATCCACCACCGGCGTAAACTGCTCCTGCAGCAGCTCCCGCAGCCGGTTGCTGGTGAGGGGACGATTCAAACTCCCCCGTTGGGCAATCGAAATCGAGCCCGTTTCTTCAGAAACCACAATGCATAGACAATTTTCAATGCGCTCCGTAATGCCCATGGCCGCCCGATGGCGCGTGCCTAACTGACGCGATGCCATCCGTTCTGAAATTGGTAAAATTACCCCAGCGGCGACAATGCGAGAGGCCCGAATCAGAATAGCTCCATCATGGAGCAGGGTGGTGGTTTGAAAAATGGTTTGGATCAGCTCCTTGGATAGCTCAGCATCGAGGCGCACACCGGGGACTGAAAAATCATTTTCATCAATCGGCGGACCGACTTCTAAAATCATTAAGGCTCCCGTCCGTTTTTGGGACAGTTCACGGACCGCATCCACCAGCTCATCGATCACACTGTCTGGCCTGGATATGGAGATATTGCTAGAGGAAAAAAGCTGACCAATTTCCCCCCGTCCCAACAGTTCTAAAAAGCGCCGAATTTCTACCTGGAGCATAAACGCCATGGCGACGGCGGCCCCAAAGGATAAATTGGTCAGCACAAAACCCAGCAGCGGTAGCTTCAGCGCGTGGCTGAGAACCGCCGCCAGCATCAGTACAATCAGTCCCCGAATCATCCACAGGTTACGACGTTCGCCAATAACCAACAGCATTAGGTAGATGAGAACAAGAACCAGGGTGATGTCGATGATTTGGACAAACAGACCTAACAAATGTCAGCCCCAACCTGGGTTTGCAATACAAGGGTTAACTACACAGCGTTTTAGTCGCCCAGCTGCAGCGCTCAAAACCACCTCCCTAATTGCCTTACGAGGGGCCACAGCCGCTCTCAGGATGTCGTTCAAATTAAGATCTACAGGGGTAAAACCTGCCAAATCAGCAGACCCTACTAATAACTCTAATGATTTCACAGATCAGAGATCAATTTTCAGAGATCAATTTATTAACCCACTATAAACAGAATGAGATGTGACCAGCGCGACTGGACTAGGTCCGGACCCTGGAGACTACAAGAAACTATCCTCAAGACTACCCATAGCCGTTGTTATCTAACGCTTCTAGGAATCACCGCTGGGGTACAAAACGAGCAACTACGGCCAAGTTAAAACCGATGGTTTGCCCTAGAGCAAACGCTCAAAACGACCATTCTGGGCATGGACAAGATTTATGTTCTCAGCTTTCATTCTAGCTGCCAAGATAGAGCGGGAGGCGGTCATAACGCATGAGGTCCGTTTCGGTTTCCCGCTCAATAATTAAGCAGGCTTGGCTGTTTTTCACCACCACCGCCGCTGGTCGAGGCACGCGATTGTAGTTGGAGGCCATGCTGTAGTTATAGGCTCCGGTGGTGGGGATAACGACGATGTCCCCCGAGGACACTAGGGGTAGCTGGGCATCATGGATTACCACATCCCCAGATTCACAGTGTTTGCCTGCGAGGGTGACGGTTTCGGTCAGGGGGGCGGACATGTGGCCAGCGGCTAAGACCCGGTAGACCGACTGATAGGTAATGGGACGGGGGTTATCGGACATGCCCCCATCGACGGACACATAGGTGCGAATGCCGGGGACGGTCTTTTGGCTGCCGACGGTGTAGGCGGTGACGCAGGCGCTGCCAATTAAGGATCGTCCCGGCTCGCAAATTAGCCTGGGCAGGGGCACATCTGCCACCTGACAGGCTTTGACCATGTGCTCACATACCACCTGCACCCAGGCGGTAATGCTCGGTGGGTCATCGGCTTCGGTGTAGCGAATGCCCAGGCCACCGCCCACATCCAGTTCACTGATGGGTAGCCCATGGCGCTTGGCAGCTTCCATCCAATGCACCATTACTGAGGCCAAGTCTGCGTGGGGCTGGAGTTCAAAAATTTGGGAGCCGATGTGGGCATGGAGACCGATGCAGGTGAGGTGAGGCTGCTGGGCCAGGTAGGTAAAGACTGCCTCCAGCTGATCGGGGTCAAAGCCAAATTTGCTATCGATGTGACCGGTTTGAATGTATTCGTGGGTGTGGCACTCAATCCCCGGTGTGAGCCGCAGCAGAATGGTGGCGGGGGCATTGTTACTGACTAGGGTGCTGAGGGTTTTGAGTTCGTGCCAGTTATCGACCACAATCCGGCAGCCTGCCTGAATCCCCTGGTGTAGTTCGCGGTGGGATTTGTTATTGCCGTGGAAGTAAATATGGTCTGGGCTGACGCCGGCCTTGAGGGCGGTGAGAAGTTCGCCCCCGGAGACGACATCAATGGCTAGGCCCTCTTGGGTTGCGATCGCACACACCGCCAAACAGTTCCACGCCTTCGAGGCATACATCACCAGGGCATCCCCTGGATAGTAGCGCTCAAAGGCCTGGCGATACTGCTGACAGGCCGTCCGCAACGTAATTTCATCCAATATGTAGAGAGGCGTACCAAATTCCTCCACCAAATCGAGCACATCACAGCCCCCGATTTCCAAATGATCCTGTCCATTCACCCGGGCACTCAGGGGCAAAATCTGCTGATTTGGAGATGTTGTCAAGTCCTCCGCCAAATATTGGCGACTAGACTTGGCCTGGGGCTGTTGAGAAGGAATTGTAGAAACCATAGATTTAGTGGGCAGAAGATTTAGTCGGCGGAAGATTGGTCGGCAGGGGCTGACAGGAATTACCAGGGGAGGCATCATCCCAGACTACCTGATGAGCAGTTGCACCCTAGGGACAGGGATAACGCTAAGGTCGCAAGCTCCAGTGTACAATTCGGGCCTATTCCCAAACTTCTGACGGAATAATATCTAGAAACAATATCTAGAGAAAACCCGCCCCCAGTCCTCCCATGGCCCATGACGACAACCCTCACCTGCCAAGCCCTCAGCGATCTGCTGCTGCCTAAGGTACTGGAACTCGACCGCATCTGCCTGGGCGGCCTGTGGACCGAAGCAGGCTACCGGCGGGAAATCGACAGTCCCAATAGCGATTTGCTCATACTGCAGGCCAATGATCGGGTCATTGGCCTAGGATGCCTCTGGGCCATTCTCGATGAGGCCCACATCACCACCTTGGCCATCCATCCCGACTACCAGCGCCAGCGCCTGGGGCAACTTTTACTCACCCAGTTACTCCAATCCGCTCGCCACCGCGCCCTCAGCCACGCCACCCTAGAGGTGCGCGCATCTAACCATCGCGCCCTCAGTCTGTATGAAAAATTTAGCTTTCGCACCGCCGGTAAACGCAAACGCTATTACCAAGATGGCGAAGATGCCCTGATTTTATGGCGAAGCCAATTGCAGACATCGGACTATGAAGACCATCTGGGACAGCTCGAAGGAGAGTGCACAGAAACATTTGGTAAATATCGATACCAATGGTTGCCCTATGTAACATTTGAACCTAATACGTATTAAATATTTATACCCGTCAGGACCTGGGTCAGCAGTCTGGCAAATTATCCCAATTCATCGCTATGGACCCCAGATGGGACTGTTTCAGGCTTTAATCGCAGCCCAGGCCTTCAGTAATCGGCGCAACAGGATGTAACGAACAAAACCTAGGAAAATTCCATCACCTCGCCGTGATGGACCACTCATATTTTGTTGTAGCGCTTTATTACTGTTGCGAAAACCATTGCAAGTGGTGAATACCGGCACAGTTTCACTAAAAATGCCTGTGCTAGAATCAGGTCAACTCCGCACAAGCCAGGTGATGAAAAGCCGCCATGTTTGAACGCTTTACAGAAAAAGCCATTAAGGTAATCATGCTCGCCCAGGAAGAGGCCCGCCGACTGGGTCATAACTTTGTGGGGACTGAGCAAATCCTTCTCGGTCTCATCGGTGAAGGCACCGGTGTCGCCGCCAAAGTTCTGAAGTCCATGGGGGTCAATCTAAAAGATGCTCGGATCGAGGTCGAAAAAATTATCGGTCGCGGTTCCGGGTTTGTCGCTGTAGAGATTCCATTCACGCCGCGTGCTAAGCGGGTCCTAGAGCTGTCATTGGAAGAGGCCCGTCAGCTGGGTCACAACTATATTGGTACCGAGCACCTACTGCTAGGCCTAATTCGCGAAGGCGAAGGCGTAGCCGCCCGGGTACTGGAAAACCTTGGGGTGGATCTATCAAAGGTCCGTACCCAGGTGATTCGCATGCTGGGGGAAACCGCAGAAGTATCTACCGGCGGTGGCCAAGGCCGTACCAAGACACCTACCCTCGATGAATTTGGGTCTAATCTGACCCAGATGGCAGCGGAGGGCAAGCTTGACCCAGTGGTGGGTCGGCAAAAGGAAATTGAACGGGTGATTCAAATCCTCGGTCGCCGGACTAAGAATAACCCCGTTCTGATCGGTGAACCGGGGGTGGGAAAAACTGCGATCGCAGAAGGGTTAGCCCAGCGCATTGCCAACAACGATATCCCCGATATTCTCGAAGAAAAACGAGTGGTCACCCTGGATATTGGCCTGCTAGTGGCAGGTACCAAATATCGCGGTGAGTTCGAAGAACGCCTGAAGAAAATCATGGATGAGATTCGCTCAGCGGCGAATGTCATTCTCGTGATTGACGAGGTCCATACCCTCATCGGTGCTGGTGCGGCCGAAGGTGCCATTGACGCCGCCAATATCCTCAAGCCTGCCCTAGCTAGGGGTGAGCTGCAGTGTATCGGTGCCACCACCCTGGATGAGTATCGTAAGCACATCGAACGGGATGCCGCCCTAGAGCGTCGTTTCCAACCCGTTATGGTGGGCGAACCGAGTGTCGAAGAAACCATCGAAATTCTCCATGGTTTGCGGGACCGCTATGAACAGCACCACAAGCTCAAAATCTTAGATGAGTCCCTAGAGGCGGCGGCTAAGTTAGCCGATCGCTATATTTCCGACCGTTTTCTACCCGACAAGGCCATCGACTTGATTGACGAGGCCGGTTCTCGGGTGCGGTTGATTAACTCCCAGTTGCCCCCCGCTGCCAAGGAGCTAGATCGCGAGCTGCGGGCGGTCCTTAAAGATAAGGACAACGCCGTCCGTTCCCAAGACTTTGATAAGGCTGGGGAACTGCGCGATCGCGAAATGGAGATCAAGGCCGAAATCCGCGCTATTGCCCAGAGCAAACGGACGGATGATGTCGCTGGCAATTCTGAGTCACCCGAGGTGACCGAAGAGGACATTGCCCACATCGTTGCCTCCTGGACAGGGGTACCGGTGAATAAACTGACCGAAACCGAGACCGATAAGCTGCTCAAAATGGAAGATACGCTACACCAGCGTGTCATTGGCCAAGACGAAGCGGTGAAAGCCATTTCCCGTGCCATACGTCGGGCCCGGGTGGGTTTGAAAAATCCCAACCGTCCCATTGCCAGCTTTGTCTTCTCTGGCCCCACTGGTGTCGGTAAAACCGAGCTAACCAAGACCCTGGCCTCCTACTTCTTCGGCTCCGAAGAAGCCATGATTCGGCTTGATATGTCCGAATTTATGGAGCGCCACACAGTTTCCAAACTGATTGGTTCACCTCCGGGGTATGTAGGCTATAGCGAAGGCGGCCAGCTCACCGAAGCGGTGCGTCGTCGTCCCTACACTGTTGTCCTATTTGACGAAATTGAGAAAGCCCATCCCGATGTCTTCAACATGCTGTTGCAGATTTTGGAAGATGGTCGCCTAACCGATGCCAAGGGCCGTACGGTGGACTTCAAGAACACCCTGCTGATCCTGACATCGAATATCGGTTCTAAAGTAATCGAAAAAGGCGGCGGCGGTCTCGGCTTCGAATTAGAAGAAGACGCAGCTGAGTCTCAGTACAATCGCATTCGCTCCTTAGTGAACGAAGAACTGAAGCAATACTTCCGTCCTGAGTTCCTAAACCGTTTGGACGAGATTATCGTCTTCCGTCAGCTCACCAAGCCAGAGGTGAAGGAAATCTCCGACATCCTGCTCAAAGAAGTCTTTGGCCGGTTAACCGAACAGGGTATTACCCTCGAAGTCACCGAAAAGTTCAAAGAACGCTTGGTGGAAGAGGGCTATAACCCCAGTTACGGAGCCCGACCGTTACGTCGAGCCATCATGCGACTGTTGGAGGATACCTTAGCTGAGGAAATCCTATCCAGCCGGTTGAAAGATGGAGATGCGGCGGTGGTCGATGTGGACGACAAAGGAAAGGTCGTCATTGCTCCCAAAGAAAAGCGTGAACTGCTTACCCAGGGAGCCGATTAACCTCCTACGGGCACAAGGCAATCACTAAAACTGGCTTCCTAGCACTTAGTTAGGAAGCCAGTTTTTTAATGTTCCTAAATTTGGTCAGCACGCACCAATGTCCTAATGCACCAGAACATTGGTTATATTAACTATTGTAAACAGACTTAATACTTCCTTGCTTACCGTCAGCGTCAGCTTTGATAATGGTTTTACCGTTAGGGAGCGTTGCAATCAAAGCATTCTCACTGATGGTTTTAGTGAAGTTATTACTGAATGTTACTAATCCTTAGGATAACTAGCCCTGTCGAGTGCAGCAGACGCATACATTCCTGAAATTAGTAACCCGTATTCCGTTTGATTAGGAGCATAGGTACAGTGCTGGGCAAACTTTTAGGCAAAAATTCTGGATACTATTTAGAACTTTCCGAAGATGAAATAGCCGCTATTCCCGAACCTCCTGCTACACCAGCAGCTAAGATCGCTCCGCCCCAAGCACAGCCAGCAGCTAAGGCTTCTGCCCCAAAAGAAACTGTAGCCAATGCGGCAGAAGTAACCGCTCCAGCGGCTCCGGCAGCGACAGTCACTAGCCCTATGTCAGACCCCCAGGAGTTAATTCGCACAGCATTGGCCACGGCCGCAAACAGGCCCGCACCTGTGGTGGAGCCTCCCACTCCGACATTTGCTGACTATGTGTCAAAGCCCGTCATGTCCCGTCGTCGCCCAGGGCCTAGCATGTCGGCCTTTAAGACAATGGCGAAGGAAATGAGAGCGAGTAAGTCCGGTTTTTAAGCTCTGGCTTTACGCCCATAGTTCACAACACAATTGATTGGAAAATGGCATTAAAAAAGGGTTGGACTGCTTGGGTAGTCCAACCCTTTTTAGGTATTGGTTGTTGGGGGGATTTTGGGCCCATAGCCTGACCATATCACCAGGCATCCACCAAGGCATGTCACTCCTAGCGCTGGGCGTAGGCGGTCATGGGTTCTTTGATAAACCGAATATACAGATGTTTGAATGTGGACTTCATCACCCGAGGCATGCCAAAGTCGATGGGCATGAGCTTTTCCGGCAGTTGCCAGTCGTCGATGCACAATTCTGCGGGAGACTGGAGAACAAACTCAATGGCACTGGGGCATAGTCCTAAGCGTTGGGATGCCGCAACGGTAGGGATCTGGGCCGGGTCCACCCGGAGCACGTCCACCATGGCCCGGTCTAGGGCAAAAACATTGGATGAGGCCCCCAGGACACCCAGCTGCCGGGGTTCGCCACCGCTGGGGCCATTGCCTTCATGACCAATAATGCCATCTAAAATCGTCAGATCTGGATCAATCGCTTGGGCCGTTTCCACTAGCATCTGGGCAAACCGTTGACAGTCTTTGCCCGCTTCCATGTGCCACCAGGCTTTCATTTTTCCCGGTACACAACCAAAAAGATTTTTCACCCCCAGGGTGAGGGTGAGCTGCACATGGGACTTAACCTTAGGCAGGTTAATCACCACATCAGCTTCCATAGCTTCTTTGGACAGTAGCAGGTGATCAAAATTACGATCTCTGCCGCCCTTTTCTGGGTCGCCCAGAGAAGGGCCGCTCGCCTCTGGCGGCTCCAAGTTATAGCGCTTGCCATGGAGTTCTACGATGGGCAGGTCAATTTTTTGCGCCCATTGCAATAGACCGTTGGCCTTTGCCACACCGAGGGCACTACCAAAGGCGGGACTGTCGCCCAAAAACGGTTTGCCACCTGCTGCCTGAACGAGCTTGGCAACACAGTAGACCACTTCGGGCCGGGTGGTGCATTCCTTGGTGGGGCGAGCGGCGGTGAGTAAATTGGGTTTGAGTAACACTCGCTGGCCCGGTTTAACATAGGCTTCCATGCCACCTAGGGGTAGCAGTAGGGCACGCAGCTGCTGTTCTAGCACGTCAACATCGTAGGTAGTGGCTTTGAGCAGACTAACGGAAACCATAGGGAGTTTTAAAAATGACCAGTATCACACTTCATTGTGGGTCGGGAGCTTCTAAAGTGCAATTAGATATTGGAGGGAAGGGAAGGGATAAAATGGCAGGCTCTAGATTGTAGGCTGACCTTGGGAATGATTTTTCCCAGGGTCACTAAGAAAAAAGTAAAAAAATAATGCTGAGCCTGTGGGCAAAGACAAGTGGAACTTGGATTAATGTGGCGCTGGTGCTACTGGGAACAGGGGGTGGGCTGATCCTGCGGGGACGATTGCCTCGGACAATGCAGGATGTGATTACCCAGGTGATGGGGTTAATCACCCTTTTTATTGGGGTGCAGATGGCGCAGCCCCTAACTCAGATTAATGCTGGCCAGATTGCTGGGGTAATTGTGGGAATAGTGGCGTTGGTCACAGGAGGACTGTTGGGGGAATGGTGGCAGATTGAACAACGATTGGCAGCGATGGGCGATGGGTTAAAGGCTCGCTTTGGTGGGGGGAGTCGGTTTACTGAGGGGTTTGTGGCGGCCAGTTTACTGTATTGCATTGGCCCCATGGCAATTTTGGGCAGTCTCAACAATGGCCTCAGCGGCGACAATACGATTTTGGTGATCAAGGGGACCATGGATGGTCTGATATCGATTGCATTAACCGGGAGCTATGGAGCGGGGGTGGGGTTTTCGGTGTTGCCGGTGGTCATTTACCAGGGGGGAATATCGTTATTTGCTGGACTGTTGGCTAGTGGTATTGGTGACCCGGCAGCATCCCCCAGTATTTTGCTGGTGACGGGGGTGGGTGGGGTGATCATTATGGGTCTGGGGTTGAATTTATTGCAGGTGACAACAATTCGAGTGGCGTCATTTTTGCCTGCCCTGTTGCTGACACCACTGTTTTTTATGTTGGGCCAAGTATTGAGCGCTTAGTAGTTACCGATCTACCTAACCACCACAGGTTTTATTGGCATAATCACAGCCAAACACAAAGGGCTCCTGCCAGCTGAGGGGAATCTCCAACAAATCTCTTGCCCCTGTAATCCCCTGGCCGATAAACAACAGCAATGCAATACAGTTCAGGGTAATGTGCACCTTACGCCACGTCTTGGACTGATAAATCTCGGGCAAAATCGCCAGGGAAATGATCATCAGCGTTGTGGCGACCATGCCGTAGTAGTAGTGGGAAACTTGCCATTCATGGGTGCGTCGATACACACCATCTTGACTGCCCAAAATCCAAAGGGCCGCCGTTGAGAGGGCGGCAAATAGGCCACGCCAAAGCTTTTGTGGGGCTGTGGAACGATATAAACACACTAGAGTGCCGATGGTGAACAAAAACATCACCGCAATGAATATCACCGTACCTTGGGGCACTGGGCTATCGGTTGCTGACTGTTTAACGATGTTTTTGAAAATGGGGTGGGCTAAACCCACAAGGGAAACCCCGACTACAGCACTGGTCAGTATTTTGCCTAAATTGACATGTTCTTTGCCGACTACAGGGGGAATCTTTGATTTTTCCTGTGCCTGTAATGCCAGTCGGCGCTGTCTTGTCTGGGTAGCAAAGTAGGTCACCATGCCAATTAACGGAAATACAACCGTCACCGCTAGAATTGGGTGTATGAGTCTAAGCCAATCGTTGATGCTCATTTTCCTCTCTCGGTTTAATGTCTATTAGATAACGATCGAATGCTGCCTGGGTAATTGTCAGGGTTGGATTTTCAGGTGGCTGTCATCTGCTGTCATCTAGAGATGGGTCTTAATTTATTAAATTTATTAGATGACAGCCCTACTGTACACGGACGGCCCTCCCGCTGCATGATGAAAATCAGAATAAACGCTGATAGCTGACTGAAAAGCTTAAGGGCGACAATTCACCCAGAACTCAGCAAAATTTCAGACTGGTATGCAATCTATTGAATAGTTGAGTACTGGCTTAGCTGTGTAAGGTAAGCATGGGATTAGCCTAAAGTCTTTGACTTAATATAGGTTTAACTATGTTGACGCGTAATAATTTACGGGAAAATCAATGGCTAAGATCAGTACGCCCCAACTGCAAAAGCCAATTTCTATTCCTAATGCTACGGTCATGATGTTGGCGGTGGTTGCGATCGCACTAGCCACCGCCTTTGCCTGGTTTACAGGCGAAGGACAAATCAGTCGGATTTTTGCCCAGCTCAATCTGCTCCAGCAGTCGCCCCCCATGTGGCTACAGGCCCCCATGGTGGCCAGCCACTATCTGCTCTTTCCAACGGTGGCCCTGTTTCTATGTGCCGTTGCCATTACCCGCATTTCCCCCCAGCCTAAACCCTGGTCACGGACATTGGTGATCAGTGTATTGCTCATCTTAGTGGGGCGCTACGTTATCTGGCGCAGTCTATCCACCCTTAACTTTAACGATCTGCTCAACGGCGTTGCCAGCACCGTCCTATTTGCCATGGAAATGCTGGGGCTGCTGGTGAGCATCCTGCAGCTACTGCTGCTGCTGCGGGTGCGGGACCGACACATCCAGGCTGATCAGATGCAGCTGGCGGTGATGGACAAAACGTTTTTACCATCGGTGGCGGTGTTTATTCCCACCTACGATGAACCTGAGTTTATTTTGCGGCGTACGATCATTGGCTGTCAGGCCATGGACTATCCCGATAAAACTATCTATCTGCTCGATGACACCCATCGGCCTGAAATCAGACTGTTAGCCCAGCGGTTGGGCTGTGAGTACCGCACTCGACCCAATAATGACTATGCTAAAGCGGGCAGTTTGAACAGTGCGATCGCAGCCACCCAGAGCGACCTAATCGCCTCCTTCGACGCAGACTTTGTCCCCACCCGCAACTTCCTCCTCCGCACCATCGGTTTTTTCCAGGACCCTACCGTGGGGCTGGTCCAAACCCCCCAAAGTTTCTATAACCCCGATCCCATTGCCCGCAACCTGGGCCTAGAAGATATTCTCACCCCCGAAGAAGAAGTCTTCTACCGCCAGATCCAACCCATGCGAGACGGGGTTGGCAGCGTAGTATGCTCAGGCACCTCATTTGTCGTCCGGCGCAGTGCCCTAGAAACCAGCGGTGGGTTTGTCACCGACTCCCTGAGCGAAGACTACTTTACCGCCATCCGCCTCGCCTCCCAGGGGCATAAAATTATTTACCTAGACGAGAAGTTAAGCGCCGGTTTAGCCGCAGAGAATATTACTGCCCACGCCATCCAACGCCTACGTTGGGCCAGGGGTACCCTCCAGGCCTTCTTTATCGAAACCAATCCCCTCACCATTCCGGGGCTGAAATTTATCCAGCGATTGGGCCACCTGGAGGGCATCCTCCACTGGTTTACCAGTATCTCCCGCATTATCTTCTTAATTGCCCCCCTGTTCTACGCCTTTGGCGTTATTCCCATTCGTTCCACCCCCGAAGAAATCATCTATTTCTTCCTGCCCTATTACTTTGTACAGATTACGGTTTTCTCCTGGCTCAACCACCATTCCCGCTCCGCCATTCTCTCCGATGTTTATTCCCTGGTGCTAGCCTTTCCCTTAGCCGTCACTGTTGTTCAAGCCATGCTATCGCCCTTTGGTACCGGGTTTAAGGTCACCCCCAAGGGAACATCCAGCCAAGTGTTTCGCTTTAACTGGAGTTTAGCCTGGCCTCTGGTGCTGATGTTTATCCTCACCGCCTGTAGTATTTGGCTCAACCTGGGCGAATGCTTGGCCCGAGGCAACTGGGCCTTAGAAGTTACTCCCGAAGAGGTCACCCATCTCCGGGGGCTCGGCATTGGCTGGATTTGGAGTTTGTACAACTTGGTGATGATTGGCACAGCTCTTTTGGTGCTGTTGGACGTACCCCGTCCCAGTCCCTACGATTGGTTTGACCTGCGCCGAGTGGTGCGGTTACAAATTGGCGATCGCACCAGCGCTATGTCGGACCGGATCTGGTGGGGTACCACCACAGCCATTTCAGAAGTTGGGGCCAACATCACCCTCACCCAGCGAGGACTACCTCAACTAGCTCCAGGGGAAACCCGTCCCATTCAGCTGTCCATTAGCGAAGAGTTAATTAACCTGCGGGGACTCCTCACCCATGCCAGTAATGAGGGCGAATTTCCCTGTGTGACGGTCCAGTTCCAAGATGTCACCCTGGCCGAAACCCGCAAACTGGTGGAGTTGTTGTACTGTCGCCCCGGTCAGTGGCAGCGATGGAATACACCGGGAGAACTCCAATCCCTATGGATTTTAGTCAAAACCCTGTTTCGACCACGGGTGCTAACGGGAGATATCAAAGTTAAAGCCATGGCCGTGTCAAAGGGATGAGGCTCAGCAACACCGTCCATGGCTAAATAGCTTACGCATCGGCCATATCAAAGAGTAAAAACTCAGCATTACCTGACGTTCCTTGAATGCTTAGATTTTCCCCATCCGCAATGGCTGCTCCATCTCCCTGACCAAGGGCCTGTCCATTGAGCGTCAGACTGCCTTGCACGACTTGCAACCAGGCCAAACGATGAGCCTCTAGCTTATGGTCAATCTGATCCCCCAGGGTTAATTGGGTTGCATAGAGATTGATATTCTGGTGAATGGTAACAGATCCATCACGACCATCCTGGGACCCCACCAGGCGCAACTTACCTTGCTTCTCTTCAGGGCTAATGTAAATTTGCTCATAGCCAGGTTCAATGCCTTGCTTTTCTGGTAGTACCCAAATCTGGAGAAAATGCACGGGACTATCTTGGGCGGCATTGTACTCGCTGTGGCTGATGCCGCTACCGGCGGACATGCGCTGCACATCTCCAGGACGAATGATGGAGCCGTTGCCAATGCTGTCTTTATGTTCTAGGGCACCGTCAATTACGTAGGAAATGATTTCCATGTCCCGGTGGCTGTGGGTGGGAAACCCTTGGCCTGGGGCAACGTTGTCTTCATTGATGACGCGCAGATTGCCAAAACCCATGTGGGCTGGGTCGTAGTAGTTGCCAAAGGAGAAGGTGTGGCGACTATCCAGCCAGCCAAAGTTAGCATGACCTCTGGCTGATGCAGAGCGAATGGTGATCATCGGTTTTGCCTCCCATGAGGATTGTGGACAGGCATGAATGCCATGACTTCATTATGAATGCCATCTCTTTTGATGACAATAATCAATTTTATGGACATATTGTCCATTTTTGGTTGACAATGTTGGGGTCAGCGTCATCGCAGCGAGTATGGATAAGTTTGTGGCCATGGGGGCCTTTGTGCAGGTGGTGGAGGCTAATGGCTTTGCTGCCGCTGCCCGGCAGATGGGGATGTCCCGTTCAGCGGTTAATAAGTTGGTGATTACCTTAGAGGCGGAGTTGGGGGTGCAGCTGCTGCAGCGTAGTACCCGAAAAGTGACGCCCACGGCCACGGGGACTGCCTTTTATGGGCGCTGTTTGGCTATTTTGGCAGACTTGGCAGAGGCGGAGTTGGCGGTGTCCCAGGCTCAATCGGCCCCCGTTGGGCCATTGCGGATAAATGCTCCCATGACTTTTGGGACTATGCATTTGGGGCCGGTGCTGGCGGACTTTATGGTGCAGTACCCTGGGGTGCAGGTGCAGCTAACGTTGGCGGATCGATTTATTGATCCGTTGGCGGAGGGGTTTGACCTAACTTTACGGATAGCGGAGCCTCAGTTATCGCCTCAGCTGGTGGTGCATGAGCTGGCTCAATGGGAGTGTTTAGTTTGTGCGGCTCCTGGTTATTTACGGGAGTATGGGTGTCCGCAGACGGTTGAGGATTTGAAGCATCATAGTTGTTTGGCTTATGGTGAGCTGGCTAGTCGCCATGGGTGGGTGTTGGTTAATGCCGATGGGGAAGAGCGGACGGTGATGGTTAAGGGGGCGATGTGTTCTAACAATGGGGAGGTGCTGAGGGATGCGGCGATTCGGGGGTTGGGTTTGGTGTTGTTGCCTAGGTTTATTGTGGAGAAGAGTTTGGAGCGGGGAGAGTTGCAGGGGGTTGGGTTGGATTGTTGGCCTCGGCCGGTGTCGTTATGGGTGATGTATCCGACTAATCGGCATTTGTCGACGAAGGTGCAGGTGTTGACTGATTTTTTGCGGACGAGGTTTAGGGCTGATGGGGGGACTATTGGCTTCGGGGAGTAGCGTCAAGCTTGTAGCGGTTGAGCAGCGCGAGCTTACCCTGCACTTAAAGCTACGGTGTACACATATCTGGAAGATAATGGCCCAAAAGGTATATCTGGCAACTCAGTATGGGTTTGGGCGAGGTGAGCGGGGTCGAACCTAGTTTTCGATGCGTTGTTTGATGGCGTCGATGAGTGCTGTGAAGCCTGATTCGGTATGAATCTCGGGGGTAAGACTGTTCATGTCTTTGAGGGTTTCGGTGAGGTCGGCGATAGTCGCGCGGATGCGGGTGTAGAGATCGATGGATTCTCGGAAGCCTTGCATGTTGGCGGCGCTGACGGTTTTCATGGCTTCTTCCAGGTCTGCGATTTCCTGTTCCCAGTGTTGGATGTAGCGGATACGGTTGATGGGTTTATAGATTTGGGCGTCGGGGAGGACGATGGGAAAGATGCGGTCATAGAAACTGCCATTGGCTGCGATTTCTACCAGCTCAAACATGCAGTTTTCAGATTTGAGATATTTGTCGCTGATGATGACAATGACGGCGTTACCTTGGCCGATTTCTTGCATAAAGGCTTTGATACGGCCTTTAAATCCGAGATCTCGTTTGTCGCGGATAAGGTTAATGTCTGTAGCTTTTAGGATTTCGTCTATTTTGTTGGTGATTTCTTCACTATCACCGCCCCAGGCATAGGAAATAAAGACTTCTTTCACAGGTTGATACATTTGTTTTTGAGCAATATTAAGGATACTGGATGTATCTTGGATGGGTAAGCCTTGGTAATTTTCACCATCGAGTCGTTTGGCCCATTCATCTCCTGGTTTGAGATCGAGTGGCTCATAGAGAACCTCATCTAACAATCGCCTCACATCAACCATGGCATAGGGCTTTTTTTGGCATTGAATTTGGTACTGACCATCCCGGAGAAAATTCTGTAGACGTTCATAGGGATAGTCATGGGGAGTTTGGTTATCTTTACAGCTGATGCAGTTACAGGGAATCAGGGTTTCATAGCTCAGGCGTTCGTAGGAACGGTGGATTTTTTCGAGTTCGTGGGTAACGACGGAGAGCCAGCGTTTTTGGTCAGTGCCAGAAACACGGATACGGATTTCGCTTTTGGGGTAATTCTCGGTGACTTCGGCATGGGCGGTGCCGTTGGTGAAAACAACGCCAGTTTTCCAGACGAGGATTTGGTTTTCGATAAATTCGTGGAGTTCGACGATGAGGCGGGTGAGGATGCCCTTGGGCATGAAGTCGTAGCGGTAGCGGAGGATGAGGTTACGACTGTTATCCCATGCGAATTCTGGCTGTTCGGGGGAGAGTAACTGGGGGGCGATGTAATGGTTAGAACAGCCGGGAATTTCGTAGCAGAGTTTAAACCGCATCATGAGCTGGAGTAGCTCGTCACGCATGTCGGAATATTCGGCTTTTTCCCAGATTGTGTTGAGCTGATCGCGGGTAAAGCGGCCAAAGTTTTCACGAATTGCTTGGGTGTCTAGGGCATCGTAAACGGCGGCGGTGCCCCACTGGGGTTTGAGGATGACGTAGTGTTTGAGGATGGGGTCTTCGTGGAAATGGAGGATGACACCGAGGTCGTGGAGGTAGTTACTGAGGCTGTTTTGACGCTTTTGGTCGGTGAGCTGGCTGGTGCGGCACAGGTCTCGGTATTGATCGATAGTGATGTAGTTACAGCTGTTGGCGTAGTTTTCTAGGGCAGCGCGGACACGGACCCAGACTTTGGGTAAGGGCGTGCCCACATGGGGCAGATTAACAATACGCTTTTGGATAGCTTCTGCAATAGCTGCTAAGCCGCGATTGTCTTCTAGGTTGGTAGCGAATACTTTTTCTAGATTAGTGAACTCGGCGCGCAGGGTACGTTCGTTGACGTCGCACTGGCGGTCTTGTTTTTCATTTTTGATGATAAAGACGGGACTGCTATCGCTGAGGAGGGAGACGATATTGAGCCAGTAGTAGAAGTCTGTGTTGTCCTGGCGAGTATCGACGACTAGGGCGTAGAGAGAACGTTTGGTGAGGAAAAACTGGTGGGTAGCATGGTAGATTTCTTGGCCGCCAAAGTCCCAGATGTTTGTACGAAAGGGGGTTGGGTTAGTTTGCTCAAACTCCCAACGGATGACATCGATGCCTTCGGTAGATTTTTCTTCGGAATCAAGCTTGTAGTCAGGATTGAGGAGTTTTTTTGCTAAGGTGGTTTTACCGGCTCCCCCTTCACCGACAATAATGAACTTGGATTCGAATAGGGGTTCGGTCTCGTCGGGATCGAGAACCTGGAAATAGTAGTCAAGAATTTCTTGTAAACTGCCAGGGTTTTTCCAACTTTCTTTCGGGCCTAAAATCTCTGGTGGAATAGGAATTGGGTTTCCACGTAGATCCAAGCTCTGAAGGCTAGTGAGTTGGACAATTTCAGGGGGTAGCTGGCTCAGTTGGTTCGAGCTGAGGTAGAGCTGAGTGAGACTGGTGAGTTGGACAATTTCAGGGGGTAGCTGGCTCAGTTGGTTCGAGCTGAGGTAGAGCT